>CALGLS010000183.1 GCA_937959375.1 uncultured Saprospiraceae bacterium | reverse complement strand
TCAATACTGCCAAAAACTCACTGGCGAATCTCTACCAAGTAACCCCTCATTTTACGATGACTCTGTCTCCGTCAACAGCCATCAAATGGCGATTAATTTTCTTGTCCCAGAGGAACAAAAAGAAAAGTACTACACCGACCTCGAAACAATTACTCCTATCAAACTCCAAAACGCAAAAGACAGCTTCCTTTTCGCTCAACCCGATGAAACTATTTTCCTCATTTACGATCAAACTGTTTATGGTTCCTGCCGCGAAGGTTTCGCACTTACTGACAAGGCTTTATTCTGGAAGTCTCATTTTAAACAAGCACATCAGGTCTACTTTGCTGATTTAAAAATATTAGAAAAACAAGGTAGTGGCTTGAATATTAATAATTTGTTTTTTGATGTTGACTCTGGGGTTAATGGTCGGGTTTTACATTATTTGAAACGGATTGGGGAGGGGTGAGGGTGCTTGAACGCAGAGGCGCGGAGGCGCTGAGTTGTACTATAATGTAGAGAGACGCAGGAGACGCAGAGGTTTATAATTTTGCTACACAAAATTATTTGAACTAATTGTATTTATAAATTTATTACTATGAGTCTAACTAAAGATGAACTAAACAATTTGGGGACAAAGGTTATTGGAGCAGCAATAGAGGTACATAAAGAACTTGGAGCTGGACTATTAGAAAGTGTTTACGAATCTTGTTTAATTGAAGAACTTAGTCAATTAGGCATTAAAACTAAAAGTCAAGCGGAACTTCCTATCTTTTATAAAAAGAAGCAGTTAAAGAAAACATATAGAATTGACTTACTAGTTGAAGATGAGATCATTATAGAATTAAAGTGCGTAGACGTTTTACTTCCTGTCCATGAAGTCCAATTGGTTACCTACATGAAACTAGCAAATAAGAAGTTGGGATATCTCATGAATTTCAATGTATCTCATCTAAAATACGGAATCAAAAGAAAAGTAAATGGATTATAGATCACCCAAGTCAATTCCGAACTAAATAATTTTTTCGGAGAAAAAATTCCCCTCTGCGCCTCCTAAGAACCACTACAAAAGAAGGAAACTCTGCGCCTCCGCGCCTCAGCGTTCAATCTAACATACTCATCCGAAAAAATCAAACAATCCCAACCAACTCCTCCAACTCAGAAATAACAAAACCAGCAACCACATCAGGATCAACCGCAGCTCCCGCAGGATTATACCAACAGGTAGCAACCCCATAGCCATTTCCTCCACGAATATCAGAGCTTAAACTATCGCCAATCATCAATACATCTTTCTTCGCTGGGAAACTAACTTGCTCAAAAGCATGATCGAAAAACGCAGCATTTGGCTTTGCAACGCCAATCTCATCTGAAATTACAATGGCTTCAAAATAATGTTCAATTCCAGTATTATTAATCCGACGGCGCTGAACTTCTTTAATGCCATTGGTTACCAAAACCAATTTATGACGACTAGACAAGCGATCCAAAAGGTTAAGTGCCCCAGCAATCATAAAGTCTGTAGAACCGAGATGTTGCAAGTAACTCTTTCCCATTGCCTCAGCATTTAGCTTCAGACCAAACTCATGGCAAAACAATTCAAAACGTTTCGTTTTCAAATCAGCGGCAGAGAGGTTTCCTTTTTCGAAATTATGCCAACAAGCTTTGTTCACCTTGTGGTATCCTTCTAAATGAATTGGTTCATATTCAACCTGGTTTTCGGTAATAACTTTGAATAAAGCAAACTTTTCAGAAAGGTTAAAATCCCACAAAGTATTGTCCGCATCAAAGAAAAGGTATTCGAAATTCATGTATTTATTTTTGAAGAGCTTCTTGAAAAAAAAGTTGTGTGATTTTGTTTGGTTATTTCTTATTAAGCAGAATTGAAGGAGCGTAAAAGTGCGAACTACATATGCACCGGTTTCGCATCTCAGGTATTCTTCAAACCTCAGCAAGCTATAAACTAAAAATCCGAAGATAGAGATTCCTAAAAACACAAAACTCTAAGTAGAGTTAAACGTTAAAAGGAAACTTCCTTCTTCGGACTTCCGTCTTCGGTCTTACATCCTAAGTATCAGCCGAACGACCAAACACTTGTACAATCCCAATCAGAATAGCCATACTCACTATAATCAGAATAATGGAAACCATCCAACCTCCACCTAATAGGGTAGAAACACCACCGGCAATCAAACTTATCGTTCCAACGGTAAGGGCATAAGGCAACTGCGTTCGTACGTGATCAATATGGTTACAATCTGAGGCCAATGAACTAAGAATCGTAGTATCAGAAATAGGTGAACAGTGATCACCAACCACTGAGGCGGCTAGCACTACAGCAATAACGTTCAATAAAATTTCCATACTCAAATCTGGATCAACACCTTGTGCTTGACAAATAGCCCACGTCGTAGGAATAGCTATTGGAAATAAAATAGCCATGGTACTCCAGCTAGAGCCTGTTGAAAATGCAATAAAGGCAGCAAGCACAAAAATCAGAACGGGCATAGCATATGGGCTAATGCTATCTTGTAAAATTGAAGTAATATAATCAGCCGTATAAAGCTCTTGAGTAGTAATCGCAAGTGCCCAAGCAAGGGTTAAAATAATGATAGCTGGCATCATCGTTTTAAAACCAGTAGTCATTGTGTGCATCGTGTTGAAAAGATTCATAATCTTACCACCCACAGTTAACAAAATGGCAGTTACCACCCCAGCAAACGACGCCCACAATAAAGCAGCATACGAATCTGCCATCCCAATTAACTTACCCATTTTCAATAAGAAACTAGGATTTTCAGTACCACTGATCAAATGAATCTGAGACCAAACTCCTGACCAAGTTTCTGATGAGACAGCAATCCCTTTGTCGATAAGTTCGCTATAAGAATTAGAAATACCGGTATCAATTAAGCCAAACATAGTTACAAAAATCACCATAAAAACTGGAATGATTGCATTTCTTGCTTTTAATGGGGCTCCCTCAACCGGAGTTAAATCTTCCATGTCTGGTTCATCGTCCACTCCTTTACTTGAGGCAGATACACGCCCCGTACTTCTAGCTCTTCTTTCTGCTTTTAGCATTGGACCGAAATCCTTTTTGGTGTAAACCAATACCAAAATAAACAATAAGGTAAGAATGGGGTAGAAGGAGTATTTTAAGGAACTAATAAACAGGGAATATGAAGTGACACTTGTATCAAAATTTGCCAAAGCTCCTGTCGCATCATCAATGTAACTCAACTCTGCACCAATCCAAGTCGTAATAAAAGCAACGGCAGAAACTGGCGCAGCCGTACTATCCACTATGTAAGCCAATTTCTCTCTACTAATTTTAAACTTATCCGTAACCGGTCGCATCGTATTTCCAACAATCAGCGTATTCGCATAATCATCAAAGAAGATAGCGACACCCAACAACCACGTGATGAACTGCGTACTTCGTGGCGAACGAGCATATTTTGAAAGTCGATGTACCACGCCCGCCATTCCTCCGTTCCTAGATATAATCGCTACCATACCTCCAATCAGAAGCGAAAAGACGATGATCGACATATGTGACGAATCAGCAAGCGCACCTACCACATATTTTTGAACCACCTCAAAAACGCTCAACATCAGGTAATAAAAGGAATCAATCCTTAAGCCACCAGCAATAAAGGCCCCTGCAAAGATTCCCATAAACAGGGAAACCATCACTTCCTTAAATAACAAAGCCAGTATAATGGCGACCAAAGGAGGCAATACAGAAAGCCACATGGGGATCGATTTAACCCGATATCCGCCATTATTACGTTCTGAAATATGGACAATCCTGTGATTTTTGGCCGAACCAGTACCCGTTGTCATCAACATGAGCTTCCCTTTTCGATCTATGTCGGTTTGAAGTCGTGCTTTCCCGTCTTTAAATAGCAACTCTTCGGGCTCTCCTGCGTTATTAATATATAACTTCGCCAAGCCACTTAAACCAGGCGAATTAAACTCGATCTGCTCTTTGTTGTTTTGATCTCTGACTACAGAGAGCTTATAATCGACCAGATTGACACTAGGTGGAGGCGGTACTTTTAGGGGAATCATTCGTTCTCCAGGCTCTGTTTGTCCAAAAATATTGCTAGTCAGTAGACAGACTATTAATAAGCTGTATAAAATGTTGGTTCTCATTCGAGTATCTTTGTATTTTGTCATGCAAATAGTAAGCAGAGTTGATTGTCGAAGAAACAAATTAATTTTTAATTATCCAAGCCTAAGAAAGAAGACCGTATGAACTCCCAACTTAATACACTTTTAAATACGAACGCTATGAAATCATTTGTGCTTTTTCCGCTTTTTTTTGTCGCTTTATTGATAGCACAACCCTTATCGGCACAGGACTATCTGCCTTTGCTGAAAATTGACATTAATGTAGATGGCACCAACCTTCGTAACCCAATGGTAGGTGGCTTAAATGCACCTCAATTATGCGAAGCTGATCTAAACAACGATGGCATCCAAGACCTTTTCATTTTTGATCGGACTGGTGACGTTGTTCTTACCTATCTCAATGATGGAACAAATGAGGTAACCGACTATCGATATGATCCTTATTATATTCGAAACTTTCCTGATTCTTTAGCACACTGGGTACTCCTTCGCGATTTTAATAACGATGGAGCAATGGACATCTTCGCTTATAGCCACGTGCCTGGTATAGATGGCGTACAGGTATATGAGGGATATTATCAAGCAAACGAATTACAATTTAAGCGTTTCAATTTTTATAACAACTCTAATGACCTTATTTACTTTGACTTAGCAACTGGTGGTGTAACTCAGCTATACGTTAGTACAGAGGACTATCCGGAAGTAACTGACATCGACTATGATGGCGATTTGGATTTCATAACTTTTGGTAATGGTGGTGGTTATATTTTTCTTTACGAAAATCAGTCTGTCGAACAAGGCTTTGGAAATGATAGTTTGATTTTTGAATTAAAAAGTACTTGCCTTGGTGGCGGATACGAAAGTGGTCTGACCGGCTGTTTTGATCTAGTGGCTACTCCTGATTCTTGTGCAACGGGTTTGGTTGGAAACGCAGATGACAGACATGCAGGTTCTACCATACTTATGTTTGATGAAGACAATGACCAAGACAAAGAAATTTGGTTAGGCGATGTGAATACACCAACTGTCAATCGCCTATACAATGGAGGAAACAATCAATTCGCCTGGTGGTCTGATCAAGATTGCACCTACCCATCTTACGACACGCCAGCTGAGGTTTTCAACTTTCCAGCAACCTTTCACTTAGATGTAGATAATGATGGCTTGAAAGATTTTATTGTTACTCCAAATGCAGATAAAAACTCAGAAGACGATCAGAATGTTTGGTTCTACAAAAATATGACTAGCAATGAAAATCCAGTTTTTGATTATCAAAAAAACACCTTCTTAGTGGAAGACATGGTCGATTTAGGAAGTGGTTCTAGACCTGTTTTTGTGGATTATAATGCAGATGGTTTGATGGATCTTATTGTTGGAAATGAAAGTTATTGGGTATTCGGAGGAGCTAAAGATGCACGACTATTTTTATTCGAGAACATCGGAACTTCATCTACACCTGCTTACGAACTCGTGGATGATGACTACCTGGGAATGAGTCAGTTCAGTGGTTCTAACTGGGCTTTTGCTCCAACGGCAGGAGACATGGACAATGATGGTGATATTGACTTATTGATTGGTGAAGAATTTGGTGCGCTATTCTATTTAGAAAACACAGCGGGTCCAAATCAAACTTTTGCTTTTGCCAATCCAGTTTTCAATTATATGAATATTGATGTAGGTTTGGCAAGTACACCAGCTTTAGTCGATCTAAATCGCGATGGCCTAATGGACATTGTAGTAGGTGAGCGAAATGGCTTTTTGAATTACTTCCAAAACCAAGGTACAACAGGCAATCCACAATTTGAAGCAGACGAAGATTTGGCACCTAACAACTCCTACTTGGGTGAGGTAGATACGCGCGGCTTCCAATCCGTTGAAGGATATGCTTCTCCATTTTTCATTGATTTCGATGGTTCTTATATGCTATTCTGTGGTTCTAATGAACGTGGTATTATGCGATACACTGGAGTGGAAGGAAACTTGACTGGAGCTTATAATCTTGCAGAAGACTTTTATGGAAATGTAAGACCGGGTCTGAAAGCACATGTAGCGATTGCTGAAATTACTGGAGATGAAAACCTTGAAATGATGGTAGGAAATAGAAGAGGAGGATTTGCTTGTTATGGTACCACTTTCCAAACAGATGGCTCTGCTCCAACGAATGATTTTGAACTTTCGATTGACATTGATCTTTCTCCAAATCCAACTTCAGAAATACTAAAGGTTAAAATAAATGCGAATGGTCAACTTGGCAATAGTTTATTGATGACCTGCTATAATAGCATTGGGCAAGTTCAATTTAACAAAACTTGTACTCGTTCCAGAGAAACAATTGATGTAAGCGCTTTAGCTGCGGGTATTTATTTCTTAGAAGTTGGCAATGGCCAACAAACAGTCGTTAAGCGTTTTGTGAAACGAAACTAAAAATTAAACCAATCTAAAAATGCAAAGAGGCAATTGAGTTGATCATTCGAATCATCACAATTGCCTCTTTTTTAATGCTCTTTGCTAAGACTTAATTCCAAGCATCAAGTACACCAGACATTACTGCAAAAGTCAACACCCAGTATCCAAGATGGATCAAAATATTCTTCCAACCTTTCTGCTCGTACAATCCATGCATAATAAACGGTACCCCAAAAAACACTAGTGCAAATAAAGCACCATGTAAAGCACCATGGCCAAAAGTATGATCACTCGCATATATCAATTCTCCTGCTGCGTTAACGTCCTTATGTGTCAACTCCACCACTGCATTGAGAAAAAATGATAAAAGGAATCCTAACACTAGTCCGATCACAGACATCACCGGTATGTTCATACCAGCCTGTAGTTCCTCTTCCGTTTTTCCAATTGTTTGCATCCAAGCATTTCCTAATACCTTTGGATTGTAATAAATCATTCCCAAAATGGTAGGAATTAGAGTAGCAACGAGGATTGGAATAAAATTTAAGTTTTCCATAATTTTCTGGCTTTTGTATGTTTGAAAAAAGTAATTTCCTTTTGAAGATATTATTTTTTTTCATTCCTAGTGTACCAAAAAGGCTGGAAATCGATAGGGTAGAAGTAAACTGAACTTTTAAAGTTTTTTTTACTTAGGCAATATTAACGCTGGAATCAAAATTATTTAGCAGGAGGCTAGACGCTTTATGAACAATAAAAACTTAGAAAACGTGGTGAATATCAAAGCAATTTTCAGGAATCAATAGAAGCACTAAGCATTCGGTAAAGCACAGCATAAGCAGGATAATGCGCTTCGAGATAAGCTAGATGCTGATTGATCGTGTTGGCATCCTTACGCACCGCTGGCCCAGTTTGCATGGCTGCAGGTGCATTGGATTGAACTTTCAAAGCCGTTTCCAAAAGAAGCGGACGCAACAAGTCAAAAGGCAGTTCATTGTCCTCTGCAATCTTTGCAGCGATGGTAAACATGTGATTCGAAAAGTTATTGACAAATACAGCAGCTACATGCAAGATCGCTCTTTGCTGATCATTAATAGGGTAGACTTGCTGGCTAAGTAATTCAGCGAGCACCGTCAATTGCTTCCGATCTTTTGCATAACGCGCATCAACACAAATTGGGATTTGACTAAAGTCAGGAACGCGATTAGACGAGAATGTTTGGAGTGGATAGAAAACGCCGTAGTGTTTAAAGTAGGGTTTAAAAACGGTGGAAGGAGTAGCACCAGAAGTATGAACAAACAACTTAGTCTGCAAGAACTTGCGCTTAGATAGCTTTTCCGCTACTTCGGCAATCGCACTATCATGTACAGCAATTATGTACAAATCTGCTTTGGCAGAAATCGTTTTCAAGTCAGTGCTTGCATCACAATTTAGCTTTTTCGCTAGGCTTTTAGACTTGCGTTTGGTTCGACTGAAAACCTGTACGACAGAGACATCCATCTCTTTCAAACGAAGTCCTAAATGAGTTGCCAATCGACCGGCACCAATCAATACGATCTTAGGCAATGGCTTCTTCAGCGCCTTCATGAGCAATGGTTTGTAATTTTTCGCGTCTTCTGTAAAGCATACTTAAAGCCATTCCTCCTAGCATAAGTAAGGAACCTAACCAGAAGAAATTGATACCCGGAAAAAGAATCGCTTCCAATACGATGAAGTCTGTTCTAGCTACATCACCCGCGATTTCAAAAGGCAATTGCATCGCAGTTTTTGATTTCTCTGCAACCATTAATTTGATGGTTTCGTCAGCCGGATTTATTCCTGCGAATCTAAATTGCAATCCTAGTGGCCCAACTTCTGATTTCAAATTATAGGGTTGATTGCCACGAATCAAATAAACAGGTTCAATCTGATGTGCATCTCCTGCTTTTCCAGTCACAGTCAACAAAGCGCTTACTGCAATATCTCCCTCTTTCGCTTCGTAATCAGGATGGTTCACCTTTGGGTTAAAACCGGCAAACAACACCTTATTTCCATTATAATTAATCGACTGACCTTTTTTCAATGTAAAAGTATTAAAGTCCAATTTCGTATCATCTCCTAACAGTCGAGTAATCGTTTCACCTGTCAATCGAACCTTAGCTTCTAACTCAGAAACTTCCTCTGCAAATCCAAACAGTACATTATCTCGAACCACCACCATCGGCATAGCATCATAAGAAAAATCTTTTTTGGTACTCTGAAAATGTAGTTTCAGTCCAATGGCCAAATCCTTTTCCTGGGGTTGGTATTCAGGATGAGAAGGGGAGCGGTCAACACTTTCTAAAACCACAAAGTAATCTTTCATAAAAACAGTGTCGCCTACAAAACTTGAGTACGCTTTATATTTCAGACTGTCTTCTTGAGCTTTCGCAAATTCAATATCCATTTCTGCTTGCGGAAGCGACGAAATGTGGGTAAAGATATCTTTGTTAAGATAACGCTTAGTAGAAGGGTTGGACGCAGCTACTTTCGTAAATGACTTATCGTATAAGATATTTGGATACAGATTAAATTCTTCGATCACCTTGCCCGATTTATCTCTCTTCTTATAGTTTACCTCATAAGTTCGATTGAATTTCACAATCGTATCATCTGTATAGGTCACCTCATAACCACTCATAAATAGTGGGGTATCTTTCAACAGTAAAACATTCTTTTTGTATTGTTCTTCCGTAAAACCTTCAATCAAACCACGTTGTGCAAATGAGTTGGTTGAGATAAACTCTTTATTCAATCCAGAAGCTAAAATTCCTACGATCATAAGACCAAATCCAATGTGTGCAAAAGAAGCACCTGCAGCTTTTAGATTCATCTTTGTATAAAAAAACAAAACATCTAAATTGGTAATCACCGTAAACAAACCACAGAACAATAACAACTGGTATTGCCATGCTTTGGCGTCAATCCATTGTACACAAAGCACCGTAAGCGCTACAGCAATTCCAGTTGAAACAAGCACTCTTTTGGTAAACCTAGGAGCATGACTTTTCCAGTTAAATTCTCTGAATCGAAGATACTGACTTACACCGGAAAGCAAACCAACAAAGATTCCAATCCACAACTGATATTTGTTGTAGTGAGAAACAGGATCTGTAATCACGTGACCTTCAAATCCAGGATCAAACACTTGTCGAATTTTATTAAAAACAGGTAAACTAGTAGACCAGGTAATCAATATGGCAGAAAAGAACAAAACGAGACTTCCGATAAAAATCCAAAACTCTTTTGAGCCAGTTGCCTCTTCTTTCTTTGGAGCTGGAATGTTTTTATAATTTTTGAAAAACAAAAACAAAGAACCAATCAGGTAAAAGAATAAGAACATCGTCAACTGTGCTTCTAAGCCCATTTCTACAAAGGCATGAACAGAAGTCTCACCAAGCAAACCAGATCGCGTCAAGAAGGTAGAATAAACGATCAAGACAAAGGTTAACATGTAAAACAAGTAGGCTGTTCGAATGGAATATCCTGTACTTCGTGCCACTAAGTTTGAATGTATTCCTGCTATCAAAATGATCCATGGAACCAATGACATATTCTCAACTGGATCCCATGCCCAGTAACCTCCAAAACTCAATGCCTCGTATGCCCAAGCACCTCCCATCAATATTCCTAGCCCTAAAATCGCTCCTGAAAATAAAGCCCAAGGTAAAGCTGGTTTCAACCAAGCCTTATGTTCTTTTGTCCATAGCCCTGCTACTGCATAAGCGAATGGTACAACGGTAGATGCAAAACCAAGAAACAAAGTAGGTGGGTGAATTGTCATCCAGTAATTCTGCAGCAACGGATTCAAACCTTTACCTTTTATCAAACTAACATAATCAGCTTGTGCAAAAAGGGGAATGTCCATCGTCTCTCGTAACAACAAAAGCGGATTCACACCAATTCTAAAATCTTCTAAAAAAGGCGGGTACAATCCCAAGATCATAGATCCACAAAATACCTGAACGGATGCTACAACTGCGACAACAGGTGCTTCCCATTTCTTCGCTGTTTTTATCAAAATAAAACCGAGCACCACATGCCAGAACATCCACAACAAGAAACTACCTTCCTGACCTTCCCAAAAGGAAGAAAAGATGTATTTGAAGTCTAAGTCCTCAGATACGTGTGCTTGTACATATTGATATTCATAAAATTGGTTGGTCATAATGTAGAAGATCGTTCCGATGATCCAAAACACACAAATTCCGTGAAGGATAAACCCCGCACGTCCAATCTTTCGCCAACTTGTATATTCTTCGGTATTCCGTCGTTGAGTTGCAAAATAGTAAGCCACTACAGCGAGTAGACTAGCTACAAAACTGAGTACGATTGCAAATCGGCCGATTTGGCCTGGGAGTAAGTGTTCGCCTATGTATTCCATTCTTTAGTAAGGAGTTGTGTTCAGTTTTCTTAAATCATTGGTAAGATACGATATGCAAAGAGAAAGGTGGTCTGGCAGGGTAGGAATGTTGGAATTGCGAGAGGAATATTGCAATCCGTTGACAGTTGGTAGAGTTTCAATGAAAAATCAAAGTTAAAGTCAAAGTTGCAGGGCATCAGCGCCATAAGGAAACTGCCACTTTGATTTTAACTTTAACTTTAATTCTACTTTGATTCTAACTTTGACTTTTTAAGCTTTCGACTTAATGTAGACTTCCTCATCCTTATATTTTGAAGGACACTTCATCAGCATATCGGAAGCAATAAATTCACCATTTTGCATTTTACCAGTAAGAACAATTTCTTCTGACTTTTCAAAATCCTGAGGCTTAGCCGCTAGCAGCACAACTTTTCGTTCGTCGCCAGACTTGTCTTTGATAAAAAAGCTAAAATAATTGGGATCAACCGCTGGGTCATAATTCATTGTCTTGTCTTTTGACAAATGACCAGAAACCGTCACCTTATCACCTGTTAATTCCGCTTCTGAGAAAGAAGAATAGTTATCAATTTCACCGTTAAGGCTAATCAACAAACCAATCGCTATTGCGATCATTCCTATTGCTATGATGTGTGATTTTTTCATATCTAAATGTCTTTTGAAATTGTGTAAAGTAAAGTTAGCTTAAAAAAATTCAGTTTGCTAATAGATGATTTGGAAAACCAGTATTGTTCTGATTGTTTTACAATGGATTGACAAATTGAGCTTAGCGAACACAACCTACACCAGGTGCTTTCGAAAAATCAAGCTCTACGTTACCACATAAATCATCAACAACCGTGAGCTGACCATATTCCAACAACAGTCCGGTTCGGTAATAATTCAGGTAGTTTTCGTTGCCATAAATCGTTGCTTTGCTATCGCCATTTAACCATAACATTTGATCATTGCCATTCGACACAACTTCTCCTTCACCAAGAACGTAGGCCATGTTGTCGTTTCCATTGAGCTCAAGCAAACCACCTTTACTTACCAGTACCGTATTGAAAGAACCAGAAAGGGATAAAACGCCCCCTTCACAAACCCAATAGGTCAGATTACTTGCATCACTTGCTACAACTGAATCGATCACAATTGAATTGGCAGGTACTTCATATATTCCAGCTTCTGAGCAACTTGGCCTTGGGTCATCATCCGCAACACAAGCTGAAAAAAACAGCAGGCTTAAACTCAGTAATAATAGCTGATTAAATTTGGTCATTTTCATTTATTATTTTGATGAGAAGACAGAAACTTTAGTTCAGTTCTTTTCCTCTTTAAAATCTAGCCGTTACACCTCCCATCACATTAAAGCCATAAGTAGGGTAGCGATACCAACGCTGTCGCTTATTAGAAGCGATATTATTAAGGTCTACAAACACTCCAAAGTTTTTACCAATATGGTATTCCGCTCCTAAGTTAAAGTCAAAAAGACCATTTAAGTTGTCAACATTACCCAAATTATCTCTATAAGGCACTCCATTTTCGATAAATAATTCACCTTTTAGCGTAAGCTTGTCTTTTAAGGTAGTGTATCTAGCTGAAAAATTGGTGTTAAAAATGGGCAAATGCCATGCTTTTTCCTCATTTCTAGGCTTAAA
>CALGLS010000182.1 GCA_937959375.1 uncultured Saprospiraceae bacterium | reverse complement strand
GTTTAAAAAAACATAGAGTAAACCATTTAAGCCACCCTCATTTCCTACTTACCCACAAATCATTATCTTTGCACCTAATTTTACTGAAAAGAATGAAACTTTGCGCTTTCCAATCGTGTTAGTGAACACTAAGGAATAAGCACACTAAATAAATATCATAATGAAAGTATCCCTTAATTGGTTGAAAGACTATATCGAGATTAGCAATACACCAGACGAAATAAGCGAAGTGCTGACAGCCATAGGTTTGGAAGTAGAAGGACAAGAAGAGATAGAAACCATCAAAGGAGGTCTGAAAGGCATCGTAATTGGTCTAGTCAAAGAATGTGGCCAGCACCCAGATGCCGATCGATTGTCACTAACCAAAGTAGACATTGGAGGAGAAGAAGATTTGCAAATCGTTTGTGGAGCACCAAATGTGGCTCAAGGCCAAAAGGTTTTGGTCGCAACCATCGGAACAGAACTATACGACAAAGAAGGTAAAGGATTTAAAATCAAGAAAGGGAAAATTAGAGGACAAACTTCCGAAGGAATGATCTGTGCAGAAGACGAACTCGGTTTGGGCGAAAGCCACGACGGAATTATGGTACTCCCGGAAGCAACGCCAATCGGGCAACTTGCCAGCGATTATTTCAATATCGAAACAGATATAGTTTATGAAATTGGTTTGACACCAAACCGATCTGATGCCACCAACCATATAGGTGTCGCTAAAGATTTAGCAGCAGCTCTAAAAATCAACAAACAACAAAAAGGTGAAGTAAACATACCTGTCGTCAATGAACTCAACATTGATAACAAGAATTTAGCAATTGATGTCGTAGTTGAGAATGTAGAAGCATGTCCTCGCTATGCGGGCGTTTCAATTGAAGGCATCACTGTAGGTGAATCACCAGACTGGTTGCGCAACAGATTGAACGCAATTGGTGTGCGCCCAATCAATAACATCGTAGACATCACCAACTTTGTTTTACACGAATTTGGACAACCACTCCATGCCTTCGATTATGATAAAATCAAAGGCAAAAAAGTAATTGTAAAAACATTGCCACAGGATACGCCTTTCTTATCATTGGATGAGGAAGAAAGAAAATTGCATGCAGAAGATCTAATGATTTGCGATGGCGAATCAAACGGTATGTGCATCGCAGGTGTTTTTGGAGGAGCCAATTCAGGTGTGACAGATGCGACTAAAAATATTTTCCTAGAAGCGGCACACTTTGATGCGACTTGGATTCGACGTACAAGCACACGACATATTTTACGTACCGACGCAGCCATGTGTTTTGAAAAAGGATCAGATCCCAATGTAACGCTAGATGCATTGAAGCGCGCGGCTTTATTAATTCAAGAATTAGCTGGCGGCAAAATTGCCTCTGATATCATCGATCTGTATCCAAACAAAGTACTTCCAAAGCAAGTGGAAGTGAGCTATAGAAACGTAAACCGTTTGATCGGTGTTGAAATTCCAAAAGAAGAAATACATGCAATTTTGGAAGCGATGGAAATGGAAGTTGTCACTAAAACGGATACGCATTTCACGGTAGCTGTTCCAACCAATAAAGTAGACGTAACGCGTGAAGCTGATGTAACAGAAGAGATTTTACGAATTTACGGTTTTGATCGTGTACCTGTATCGGATCAGATGAAGAGTGCTATGATTATTAGCGATAAGCCGGACCGACAAGATATTCGAAATAAAGCAGCCGAATTATTGGCAGCTAAAGGATTCAAAGAAATCATGGCCTTGTCCTTGACACAGTCTAAATACTTTGAGGATATCATTAAGGTTGATAAAGAGCAGTTGGTTTTTGTAAATAATACTTCCAATATTCATTTGGATGTAATGCGACCGACCATGTTAATTGGAGGTTTGGAAGCCGTATTGCACAACCAAAATCGCCAAAATTCAGATGTAAAACTATTTGAATCAGGTAAATCCTACATTCAGCTAGGAGAAGAAGACTTTAAAGAGGTCGAACATCTCTCTATTTGGCAAACAGGTCAGGAGCAAAATGAACACTGGTTGAACACTGAAAAGCGTGAAATCAGCTATTTTAGCATTAAATCTACCGTAACTCAGGTTTTAGAGCGATTTGGGCTCACTAATTTGCAACAAACAGCCCTAAAAGATGGTATTTTCACCTATGGAATGCGTTACCATAGAGGAGATCAGACAATTGTGGAGTTCGGTAAGGTTAAATCGACGATTTTAAAGAAGATTGGAATCAAAAAAGCCGTTTATTATGCAGACTTTAACTGGGATTCAGTAATGAAAGCCCTTAAAAAGCATAAAATTGGCTTTGAGGACTTAACCAAGTATCCAACTGTTCGGAGAGATTTAGCACTAGTTATAGAAAAAAGCGTTAAATTTGATCAAATTGCCAAAGTGGCGCGTAAAGCAGGTAAGAAATTGTTGAAAAACGTAAACCTGTTTGACGTTTATGAAAATGAAGATCAACTGGGAAAGGATAAAAAATCATACGCAGTTAGCTTCGTATTTGAAGACAAAGAGAAAACATTGCGCGATAAAGACGTTGACAAGATTATGCAACAGCTAATCAGTCAATACGAAAAAGATCTAAGCGCGACTATTAGAAGATAGGATCATACTATTTAACTTATGCAGCAGGCATTATCAGAAAAAATTGGTGGAATTGAGTCTAAAGTAAGGCAACTAGCGTCAAAGCTAGAGCGCTTGCAAGAGGAAAATAGTGCCTTGTTAGATGAAAATAAGAAATTAAAGAAAGATTTAATACAAAAGAACACAGAGATAATAGGATTAGAAAAACGGTCAAAAATATTACCTTTAGCAGAGAAGACGAGTAGAGACGAGGATAAACGATCGAAGCAGTTGAAGAAAGAAATTGCGCAGTACATTAAGGAAATTGATAAATGTATTGATTGGTTACAAAACAGCTAAGTCATGGAAGAGAACGGAATGATGAACATAACGGTATTGATAGCTGGAAGACCTTACCCCCTGAAAATAAAGGACGGTGAAGAAGAAACCATTCGCAAGATTGTCAAAGATGTCAATGAAAAAATCAACCAGTTCCAACTTACTTACAATAAAAAGGACAAACAGGATTGCCTTTCTATGGCCCTCCTTACTTACGCGGTTGATTTGAATAAAGCCCAAAACGGGGAACTCAACGGACCAGAAACCTCCAATGAACAACCTCAACCGGACAACAAAGACCTCTCCGATAAAATTCATCAACTCGATGGACTTCTCGATCGCTTACTGATCTAAGCAATTAAGACTGAAGTTAAAATGAAAAATTGGCTAAGGCGAACTCGTATTGCTTAACGCTACCTGTATAAGCTTTCATTTTACTTTTCATTTCTAATTTTTCTTCTCTTTTGTTTTAAGATTTTAGCAAAGTGTATTTACGCTTGTGCTTCCTGTTACTAGCTAAAGGTTAATTGCCAATAGCTAACAGCCAGTTTTGAAAATAATTTAATTCATCATATAAAACCATCATTATGGGTATAGTAGAAATAGGAATTGGTCTGATCGGAGGACTTGTTCTTGGTGCTATTGTCGGGTTTTTTATCGTGCAAACGATGATCAAAAAAGCCAACAAAACAAGCACTGATGAACTCAACCGAAAAGCTGATTTAGTAGTTCAAGAGGCACATATATCTGCCAAACGAATTACAGAAGAGGCCAATATAAAAGCGGATAAACTTTTAGCTAAAGCTGAAAGCAAAAACGAAAGCATTAAGCGTAAAAAAATACAAGAAGCGAAAGATCGTTTCTCTAAATTAAAATCTGAATTCGGAAGAGAGAAATCTCAACACCAACTCGATTTGAAAGAACGTGCAATGGAAGTCGTAAAGCAAGAAGACAAGCTAAACGAACGCATGAAAAAATTCAATTCGCTTAAAGCTGATATCGAACACCAAGAAGTTGAAATCAAAGCAGTTCGTGAAAACTTAGAAAAACAACTCAAGATTGTTACTAAGAAAAAAGAAGAATTAGAACGATCTAGCGAAACGCACATTAGAGCATTAGAAAATGTAGCGAAACTTTCAGAACAAGAAGCGAAAGATCAATTACTGGAAGCTGTAAAAGGAAAAGCAGAAAACGATGCGATGGCTTTAATTAAGAACACCATCGGAGAAGCTAAAATCACGGCAAACAAAGAAGCTAAGAAAATTGTAATTCAGTCTATTCAAAGAATGTGCGCTGAATACACCATCGAAAATACCGTTTCTGTTTTTAACCTAGACTCTGACGACCTTAAAGGTCAAATCATCGGACGTGAAGGACGAAACATTAGAGCGCTTGAAGCGGCTACCGGTGCAGAAATCGTTGTAGATGATACGCCTGAGGCAATCGTAATCTCAAGTTTTGATCCTATTCGAAGAGAAGTTTGTCGACTATCATTGAAGCGTCTTGTGGCGGATGGAAGAATTCACCCAGCACGTATCGAAGAAGTGGTTGCTAAAACACGAAAAGAACTAGACGAACAAATTATCGAAATCGGACAACGAACAGTGATCGAATTAGATATTCACGGTCTCCACGCTTACCTTGTAAAAATGGTTGGTCGTATGCGTTTCCGTTCTTCTTATGGTCAAAACCTGCTGAAGCACTCTATCGAAACAGCACACTTAAGTGCGATCATGGCGGCTGAGTTAGGGCTTTCGCCAAAACAAGTGAAGCTAGCAAAACGAGCTGGTCTATTACACGATATTGGAAAAGTAGCAGAGGAAGAAACCGAAATGTCGCACGCGATTTTAGGTATGAAACTTTGTGAAAAACACAAAGAACACGCGGTAGTTTCCAACGCTGTTGGAGCCCATCACGATGAGGTTGAAATGAACAACATTATTTCTCCAATCGTACAAGCATGTGATGCGATCTCAGGTGCTAGACCTGGTGCACGTAGAGAGATTATGGAAAGTTACCTCAAGCGAATTGGAGAATTGGAAGACCTAGCAATGGCACACGAAGGAGTACAAAAGGCTTACGCAATGCAAGCTGGACGTGAACTTCGCGTAATCGTTGAAAGTGATAAAGTTACAGATCAATACGCTGATGACTTGTCTTTTATGATTTCTCAGAAAATTCAAGACGAAATGCAATACCCTGGTCAAATCAAAGTGACCGTAATTCGCGAGAAAAGAGCAACTACCTTCGCTCGCTAATTTTCCGTTTTTTTGTCACAAAACCGGCTATCTCTTTCAGAGGTAGCCGGTTTTTTTATGAAAATAGACTGTTAAGTGCTGTCACAATGCATTGTAATTATTAGTAATTAGTTGGTTTTATAGGACTTTCGGGCATAACTTTTGGATTCACAGACTTGAACAAATAAGGATTTGATTGATAGATAGAAAAAGGGGAATTCTCCTTCAAAATCT
This sequence comes from uncultured Saprospiraceae bacterium, assembly GCA_937959375.1. Classification (GTDB taxonomy): domain Bacteria; phylum Bacteroidota; class Bacteroidia; order Chitinophagales; family Saprospiraceae; genus CALGLS01. The sequence goes on along the minus strand of CALGLS010000182.1, from coordinate 2,236 downwards.
AACAGCTATCCACTGTGATTACTATGAGAACACTGTTACTTAAAAACAAGGGGGAAACCCGCCCTAGTCTAATGGGCTGCACTATGACAAACTGTGAACTTTCTTCGCTGACTTCAGCTTTGGTTCACCCTTTCGTTGTTGTATCTCTGATTCTATTTGCTTTACTCTTTACTTTTCCGCTACATGGCCAGTCAGGTCGTGATGCCTCTATCACTCAAATTGGTGCTGAACTTCTGACTTTGATTGAGAGCAATATCTCAAATAAAGATCGAATTACTGTCGGAAACGACATGGAACAACTCGATGCACTTTACAATATTACAGATCCTCGTTATCAATTAGCAGGGCATCATCAAGCCAAGGGCCATCAGGCAGATCAAATCGCAAAGGACTGGGGAATTAATCTTAAGGCCCAATATTTTGTTAACTATGATCCACTTTTTGATGATGATGAAGAGTCAAATGCAGAAACAGCTTTTGGTAATAGAGGAAGGATTGGTGCAGAATGGGAACTGTTGCGTGGTGGTCTCATCGGCAATCAGCGTCGAGCAAAAAACTTGCGGAACGAAGAAGCACTAGAAGCACTCAAATACGATATCAGTAAAAATGATGAGCGACTTTTTCTACGCTACAATATCATCATTTACTTGTTTAACGAAGCAAAAATAAAACTGCTAAAAGAAAGTGAATTTCAATTGCACAAAGAACTAGAGCTTTTGTACAAGGTTTACTTTTTAAAAGGAATTCTTTACGAAGAAATTCTAAAAGCAAAAAGCCGAATCGATCAAGTTAAAGTGCAGTTAGAAAATTATGAATCCTACAATCGTGTGATTTTTAAAACACTTGATATGCCAGGATTAAAAGAAAAATTTCAATATGAATCGCTTCCTATCTTGGATATCAATCTGGACTATCTGATGGCAGATGAATCAAGCGCGGCATTGTTAGATTCTCTGACCTATTTAGAAGAACGAATTCAGAAGGGACGCAATAAAGCCATTGATGATGTATCTGTTCGCCTTCAATTATATCAATATGTTGGTGCCTCTGATAACTTGAGTTTGATTCAAAAATCTTATGTCGCTGGAGGAATGTCAGTTACCATTCCAACTGAAATACTTTTTGATGGTCGCAATCGAAAGAGACTAGCTGAGGAGCGTGTCCGCGAACGCGTAAAGTTTGACAACTACGAGCATATCAATGAGAAAACAGAAATCATCAATTATTACTACGAGTACAACTATAAGTTGAAAACGTATATGGAGTTTATGTACAAAGAAATGCTTTATCAAGAGCGTGTACGAATTGACATTATTAGCCATAAAGATTTTGAAGACATCAATCGTTCGCTGCGCATTTTACGGAATATGGATGCACTGCGTAGTATTCGTTTAGAGATGATCGACCTCAAGCAGCAAATGTATTTGCTATTGCTAAAAATTTATGGCAACACCCATTATCGATCTGTTTTGCCAGCGGTAAATACCATTGATATTGCTTCGTACTATCAACGCTTACCAGCAAAGCGTAGCATCGTAATGGGCTTTGATATTTTGAAAAATTACGATGAAAAATTTGTGGTACACTACCTCATGTCTAACGGCATAGAAGAAGTGGTACTCAAAAATGGACAAAGTATTTCGAATGAGTTGAGAACAATTTTGGAAAACAACAAGATTGCAATCTGGAGTTCGGTAGATGGTGCTCGTATGCTACAGTCAGCCGATGGTGGTGCTAGACACATCGTAGATGCCCTGATGGTAAAAGACCATTCAGGAATTGAACTCGACTTTTCAGGAATGAAAAATACAAGACAAGCCCAAGAATACTTGGCTTCAAATATGAGCCTTTTTGGAAAAGGAGAAGGGAGCATTTCCATTAAAATAGGAAAAGGAATCTCTCGTGAACTAATGGCAACTTTATTAAGAACCTCAGATCGTTTAACAATTAAAATGACAAAACCTTCAGACTTGGATGGTCTTAAAGAAATTACATCCATACCTGCAGGAAAAGGAAAACTAGGGATTTCGCTAAGTGCAAAAGCATTTAAAGACAGAATGGAACTCGAGGCTTATATCGATATGGCCAACAGCGTTTACGGTGTTGATCATGTCCTTATTAGTGACTTAGACGACTACATGTCTTTAGATACAAAGACACTTGCGAGAGCAGAAGAATGAAAAATTTTACAGGATTTAAATATCAAGAGTCGGTCCTCCGTACGGTGGATGAACCT
>CALGLS010000181.1 GCA_937959375.1 uncultured Saprospiraceae bacterium | reverse complement strand
AGAGATAAAACACCAATAAAATTTGGCAAATATTCCATGGCCAAACAACTTGGTTCCAGTTGTGTCCAAATGGTCCTAAAGCCAACAAAATGAAAAGATGAAATAGAAGAACTAGATAGCAAGTCAAGCGCCTTGTTTTGTCAAAAATCAGCCCCATGCCTAATGCTATTTCGAATAGTGCTGAGGCTATGGCCAAAAAGCGAAATTGACCTAGCGATTTCAATGGTGTTATTGCTTCCATCAACCAAGGGAAGGTGTCTTCGTTATAGTAAACCCCTAGTTTATTGAAGCCACTCCAAACATAAATAGCGATGAGTATAAATTGTAAATTTCCGACGACGGCATCGCGCCCCAAGCGTCTCTCCCCTCCTATCAAAGCAAGCATAATCACAAGTTGATAAAACCACACTTGGAGCCGATTGATATCTTCCAAGACGGTGAGAAACGCAAAAATAATGACCAGCAACCAAAGACCTAGATTCTTTTTTAAAAACAACCATAGTATCATTGCAAAGGTGAAGGTTCCGACAAACAGATGAGGAATTGTAATTGGATTTTGTAAAGGTAGAAAATCGAAAGCTGGTATGATTGGAAAAGTCCTAGTAGTTGGTAACCAAAGTTGGAAAGACAATAGCATTTGCGCCAAAAGGCAGAGCGTGATTATGATTTGTATTTTATGGAGGCGGTTTGGCATTTACTTTTACTTCGGTATTTTTAATTCCCAAGTTAACTCCTCATTTTTGAAATTTGATAAGAAAGGATTTGAAGTTCAATCTATGCATGACAATTGATAGAATCACTCAAACTCCAAAGAACGAACAGAGACCTTCTTTCCTTTGATCCCTTTTTTACGAAGTAGTTTTTTATATCGAGCTACCACTTCCTTTGCCTCTCCTCGACTCGCTGAAAAGAAATCGTAATGCACCACATATTGTTTATTTCCTTTTTCAAGGCAACCCAAACAAAACGCATTTAGCGGGATGCCTTTTTTGTTCATCTGTTGAATGCGTTTTTCTGCAGCATAAAAAGAAGAATAGATGTTGTCTTGGACTAAATAAAATTTGCCATGCATATTGTAAAGGCGAGAGCAGTCGTAGGTATTAGACGTGCCATCCCCAGCAGACATGATGACTTGCTTTTTATCATTTCGAGAAATCGCATCTATTTCAATCAAACCTTCTCCGAATAAAGGTGAGTCTGTCACTTCACCATCCCAATCTCCCGCTTCAATATCCGTTAGTGTGTTGCGATCATCATTGAGGTCTAGGTAGCTTTGCTCTTTTTTATATGGATCTACCCAAGCGGTATCAATTACTGGTTCATCAAACTCTGGAAATGTTCGTTGTGCATAATTCTCCAAACTATCAACATAAGCTTGCTCATCTACATAGTTAAACGGAGCATCTTGCAATTGTGTGTAGAAAATACCGGTCAGTAAAAAAATTGAAAAGACAGAGAGTAGTATTTGTCCTGTAAAACTTTTTTGGTAGCGACCTAATTCGTTGCGTTTGAATATGAACTTGTCACGCAAAGGATTTTTGCTGGCGATCTTAGAACCAAAGTTTTTAAGCTGTGCGATTCTACCTTTTTTATTGCCTAAATTTCGGTCATCAAATTTCAGATTTGCACGCTTCTTTCCAAACACTTCTTTCCGCGACGGCGTAATCAACAATTGCACTCTCAAATCTTCTTCCACTGAAAGCAAACCAAAACCATTGAGTACACATTGTGATTTCAATTCCTTAAAGTATTTATTTTCTGGACCATCAAAAATCGAATCTCCAATCGCAATCCATTGCTCGTCTGCATGATATTTCTTAAACTGTTCAATCGCATAAATGTATCGATATCGCTGCATCCATCTAAACATAAAAAAGTACAACGCAGTCATTACAATCATGAGGACCAGCAGTAAAATAACTGAGTATATCAGACCAATCTTATGAATGGTAAATTGATTAAAGGCGTAGCTATAGCTGAAAACAAAAGCCGTAACCAGAGTCCCTATCGCAAAGCTATCCCAAGCAAGAATTTTACCTTGCGTTTTGTATTTCACCTCACCTATGGTATCGTAAGAAGTTGCTTCAAGTGTAGCAGTGAAGGGCTCCCCCATTTTGGTATTAAAGGAAAGATGACCATCGGCAATGATACCACCTTCCGTTTCTACATTAGGTTGTGTAACCGTTTTACCGCTGCCCGCCCGATCGCGCATACGGTAGTAAGCCCGGAGAAAAGCCAGGCCCGATTTGTTGATAATATCTTCGGGTAAGTGTTGCACTGCTTTGTGTGTTATTATATTATTTCAGCAATTTGAAAGATTCGAAAAATGCATCCATCTTTTTAGTTTTTCCCTTTTCTGGAGACATCGCGCCTAGCATATATCCGGCATTTCCAATCCAAAAGAACTGGTAAACCGCATGCACTTCACCCTCATACATGCTGGCATAAACTTCCACATATTCGTAGCCATCTCTGTTCAATGTTTTTCGTTCTACTAAAGTCGCGTTTGTGTTTCCAAGGGCTCCTTTTATTGATTTGGTGTATTGTGCTTCTCTATTTTCGTCGGTGAGTTTAAACGATTCTGGATATTTCGTTTCCCCAGCCATGTAGAAAGTTTCGCCGTTTTTCATATCTCCTTCGAACATTTCTATTCGAAGATTTAACTTTCCGATATCGGTATCCGTAAACATGGATTCAATCTTCGTCTTTCCTGGAAAATTAATTTTGAAGCTTGCCTTATCAATATAAGTGAATCCATAATCAATGTTATTTTGGCCTCGACCAAGTAATTTGAAAGAGTTGGTAAATTGATCGATTTGTTTGTTGAACCAATTTTCTGGACGAGTGACAATCGAGAGTTGGATCAACTGGTTTTTCACCATAAACATTTGCAACTCCAACATTCCTCCTGTTTCCTGCATCTTAAATTTATAATTTTTTCCTGGATATCCATCCTTCATTTGAATCTTAGAGCTAAGGTATTCGATACCTCCGCCAGCAACTATTGCACTTGCTGAAGATTCAAATAGCGGTTCGATCATCTCGTAAGCAGAATCAGAATGCATAACAGCTGCAGGAAGGTCTGTTACGACTATCGAGTACAAAGCATTCGGGTGCGAAGGATCTTCAATTTCCTTTTCCCAATTTATCATGGTTGCCACAAGGCCTGGTGCCAATGTGATCGTATCCATTTTTTCATAGGGCTGCTCATAGAAAGATATCTCGATCTGTCCCGCAGAAGCATCCACAGGGAACCACTCCTTTTGAGCAAAGGTGATAACCGGAAGGCTGATTAAGAATAAGAAAATAAGTTGACGCATTTATTTATTTGTTGTTTGGTTGAAAGATGTTTGGTCTGTTAAGGAGTGAAGGTCTGAAGGTCTCAAGGTCTGAAGGTTTGAAGGATACACGATATGCGAACCCCGCGATCGTGAATACGTTAGATGGTCCTTCAAACCTTTATATCCTTCAGACCTTCAAACCTTATATCCTTCCTCTACCCAAGTTGAGCATACAATTGTATCACCTCTTTAGCCTCTCGGACATCATGTGCTCGTAGTATTTTTGCACCTTGTTGCAGCGCTACCATGTGTAAAGCAGTAGTTCCATTCAATGCTTCAGAAGCACTGGTTTCCAATATTTTATAAATCATTGATTTTCTTGAGATTCCGATTAACAAAGGTAATTCAAGTATTTTGAATACTTCTAAGTTTTTCAATAAATCGTAGTTG
>CALGLS010000180.1 GCA_937959375.1 uncultured Saprospiraceae bacterium | reverse complement strand
CGAATCGGAATCTGTGGCCCAATCGGCATCCCTTTTACTACAAATGGTTTGATGGGAACATCGTTGATTAGAATTTTTGCATAAGTATTTCCATGAAGGCCACGCATCAAAAAAGTTTCTCCTTCTATTGCAGACCCTGGTTGCGAAACGCGTATACCAGGCAAACGTTTGAGCACATCCGCAAGCGTTAGGTATCCCTTTTGACGAATCTCCTCACCCGTCACTACAAAAATAGTAAAGGGCAAATCCTCAATAGCCTTCTCGGTTCTACTACCAGAAATAACGCGCGTACCAACTTGCTCTTTTTGATCTGTTTTAATGTCCTTCCAATTCAACCTGTCAAAGTCCAATAGCAGACTATCTTGCCCTTGAACCTGTAAGCTTATAGCAACCATCAGGAGTAGAGAAAATGTATATTGGGATTTGAAGAGGCATTTGAGCATAAAAAAGTTTGTTTGTAGCTGATTTGATTTGACGTTTTTTAATGACTGACTTGATTAAAATAACATCATCGTAAAATAATGAATTTTAGTTGATTAAAACGATCATTTAGCAATCATAAAGAGAAAGTATAAACAACTTATCCATAAGTATTCAAACAATTTCAAAAGTAAAATACAGCAATTCACTACTATTTCAAGCAATTTTGCGCTTAGCATATTGACAATTAAAAAGGCATTGACTATATTTGCGTAACCAGTTACGTAACTAAATGTAGATAATATGCCAAATCAAACCGAATTCTTCAATAAAGTTGGAAAAATAGCTTTGGGTACTCGTATGAGAATGCTCAGTGAAAGCATAATGGAAGATGCCAAAGGAATTTATGGGATGTATGATGTGGCTTTGAAGCCAAAATGGTTTCCCGTCTTTTATGTTTTGTCAAAAAATGAGGAAAAGTCAATTACGGCTATTGCCAAAGAGATTGGACACTCTCATCCTTCTGTTAGTAAAACGATTCGCGAAATGGTAAAGGCTGGAGTGGCAGTTGAACAAAAAGATAAAACCGACGGTCGAAAGAATATGCTACAACTAACCAGCAAAGGTCGCGAACTCGCCATAAAAATAAAAGATCAATATACGGACATCGACAGCGCAGTAGGGGAGGCACTCGAACAAACGACCCACAACATTTGGAAGGCGATGGAAGAACTGGAATTCCTTTTAGAAGATCAATCGATGCTACAACGTGTTCGAAAAGCAAAGAAAACACGTGAGGCAAAAAAGATAAAAATCATTCCATACGAAGCGAAATACAAGCAGTTCTTTTTTGATGTCAATGAAGAATGGATCAGCCAATATTTTACAATGGAAGCAGCCGATTATAAAGCCTTGGAAAACCCCAAAGATTACATCATTGATAATGGCGGCGCTATTTTAGTAGCGCTCTATGACGACGAACCAGTCGGTGTTTGCGCACTCATCAAAATGGATCATCCAGAATACGGATATGAATTAGCTAAAATGGGAGTACTACCAAAAGTACATGGCAAAGGCATCGGTTGGTTACTAGGAAAGGCCTGCGCAGCAAAAGCAAAAGAAATGGGCGCTAAGAAAATCTACTTAGAAAGTAACACCGTGCTTGCGCCTGCTATTGCACTCTATCACAAACTGGGCTTCAAAAAAGTAAAAGGTTTAGAAACACCTTATGAACGTTGTAATATTAAAATGTCGCTTTCGCTTCGCTCCTAGCTCGCAGGCCTATCCGGCTGGCAGGTTTGTTAAGTTCTAATTTTGAATAAGATTCGTATTAAAAACTTAGTTGATTGAGCAAATTAAAACCCGCGTACTGAGCAAAATTTTGATTTTGACTTTAATTTTGACTCAGGACTGTTGTCAGCAAATTTCAGCAGAACTTAACAGTCCTGTCCGGCTGGCTCGACGGGCTCGCTATGGAATTGGGACACGGATTTGACGGGTTGGGGACGGATTTTTTCTTTTATCGTAGGTTTTATTTATCGTTGCCCGTCTATTTAGACATTTGGTTGCGCCTTAAGGGACTTTCACGCCCGTCGGAAAAAAATCCGTCCCCAACCCGTTTAATCCGTCAAATCCGTGTCCCATCCCTAGCTGCCGCAGGCAGCTCCCCTAAAAAGGATCCGACCACCGCTCATCCACTACCAACACCTCATCCGTCAGCGTATGCAAAAAAGCAACGAGCGCCGCCTTCTCCTCCTCATTCAAATTCATTTGCCGAGGTGGTCCGCCTACCATACCAGTAGTAGTCAATCGATCATCCAAATTATCATAAGCTTGAATACCCGTATTGTAATGTTCGATCACTTCCTCCAAGGTTTCAAAACGACCATCATGCATATAAGGAGCAGTCAAAGCGATGTTTCTTAAAGTAGGAACTTTAAATTCAAATTTATCTTGTTCGTCTCCTGAAATTTCCATTTGTCCAAGATCACTTTCATCAGCCACCAAACCATTATTCATAGCAGAAGTATTGCTGAAGATCACAGTAGTATGACATTGATTGCAGCTCAAACCAGATTCAAAAAATAAAGTTTTACCCAATAACTCTTGTTCCGTGAAGTTGGCAAAATCATTATCAACTCCCGCATCAAATTTGGAACTATAAGCAGTCATAGAATTGATGAATTGAGTAAGCGCATTGCTAATCAAATCTGCACTAATCGAGTCACTATCAAAGGCAGCTTTAAAAAGCTCAGGATAATATTCTGTTTCTGCTAACTCCAATATTAAATCATCCAAATTGCTCCCCATTTCAATCTCATCTTGAATCGGTTCTAATACTTGATCTCTAAGATTATTCGTTCTCAAATCCCAAAAGAAATTACGGGTATAAATAGTATTGCCCAAGGCCATAGAATTCCTTTTGGTTAAACCTCCTTCGAAGCCTTCGCTAAATTGTTTTGGATCACTAAATCCATGTTCCTGAAAGTGACAACTAGCGCAAGAGATCTCGTTATTGGCAGATAGTTTTTTATCATAAAAAAGTACTCTACCTAATGTAGCTCCCTCATTAGTAATAGGATTTGAAGCCAAGTTATTCCCTTGAAAAAAATTCAATACGGGAACTTGAAAGTGCTCAGGATAATCAAGTGAATCATATTCGAAGGGAATTGCAGGAAGTGTTGGTTGGATAACCATAGATTGATCTGGCAAATCCACAACTTCATCATCTTTACTACAAGAAAGAAAGAAGATAAATGTGCAAAGGAATAACAGGGAATGCGTTTTATTCATACTCCAAAAATAAAGCTTTTTTAGCCAAAAGGGTAATCAGAGAAACTAAGTGAGTTGGTTTTGTCATATTTTAATCAGTAAGGTTTGAAGGACACACGATCGCGGATTTCGGATATTACGTGTCCTTCAAACCATCAAGCCTTCGAACCTTCAGTCCTTACCAAATCAAACTATGAATAACACAATCAGATAAAACTTTCAAACAACTTCATCTTTCGATTATTTTACCAAGCCAGCCAACCCTTTTTGTTTTTCCCACGTGTTAACAACTAAACGGGAGATAAAACGGATGTTTTGGCTTATTTTCATGAAAATTATCCTTAATTCCTTTGTAAATAGAACGAATGACAGATAGCGAGTTACAACAACTAATCTTAGCTTGCCGCAAAAAGGATTCGGTAGCCCAGAAGAAATTGTATCGGCATTTCTATAATTATGGAATGACCATCTGTAGCCGCTATGCCCAAAATCGAGAAGAAGCTAGTGAGATCCTCAATGACGGTTTCGTGAAAATCTTCACTAAAATGGATAAATACTCCGATCACCTTTCATTCAAAGGTTGGCTGAGTAGGATCATGGTCAACACCGCCATCGATGCTTATCGCAAAAAGCGCTCTAACCCAATGACCGTAGATTTGGTACATGCCCAGCATTTGCAAACCTCAGCTACAGCAGTTGGTGATTTATCAGCCAAGGAGTTGTTGAAAATGGTACAAAGTCTTCCGCCCTCTTATCGAATGGCCTTTAGTTTGCATGCAATAGAAGGTTTTTCGCATGTAGAAATTGGCCAAAAATTAGGAATATCAGTAGGTACTTCAAAATCAAATTTGGCAAAAGCCAGAGTGAAATTGCAAGCCCTGATTCAATCAGTTAATGAGAAAAAAAGTAAATATGGATAGCAAGGACTTCGACAAAATATTTTCGGATAAACTGCACGAGACCCAATCATTTGAGTTTCGAGAATCCGACTGGGAAGAAGTGTCTGAACGACTCAAAGAACCTAAGCGGAAAAAGCGCGGAGCCATCTGGTTCTGGATGCTAGGCGCAGCTTGTTTGCTATTGGGATTAGCAACCACCTTTTTAGCGATTGACTTAGATAACACAAAACAAGAATTAGCAGAAATAAAAGAAGCAATTATTCAGCAACCTGTTACGCAATCACCAGAGGTCACTCCTCCTACTACTGACATTGCAACTGAAAAAACTACAACTACAACTTCAACTGAAAATACTGCCACTGACATTGTAACTGAAAAAACTACAACTACAACTACAACTTCAACTGAAAATACTGCCACTAACATTGCAACTGAAAATACTGCAACTGTAACTTCAACTGAAAACACTGCAACTGATATTGCAACTGAAAAAACTACAACTACAACTTCAACTGAAAATACTGCCACTAACATTACTACTGAAAACACTTCAACTACAACTTTCACTGAAAACACTGCAACTGACATTGCAACGCTAACTCTACGACCCAAAACCATCTTCCCTCTAAAAGAAAATAAAATCAGCCCAAACCAAAACCCAAGTCAAGTAAACTCCATCATCCCAACAAAAAAAGAAACCAAGCAAAGACACCGACTTGGACTAATGACTGCTTGGTCTTTACCTGAAAGAGTATTAAATCAAGATCTTTCCGATGGCGCGACTCTCAAACGAAATGCCTACGATTTTGGACTGCACTATAACTTCAACATCTCAAAAAGAATAAGCACTTGGGCTTCAGTCTCTTTGCATTCAACGATTTATAAAACTGAAAATTTATCTTCAAGAGAAAAAAATACATTAATAAACGCTGCAGTATTTGGAGCTAATGAAGGGAGCTTACAATTTCAAAATGCAGATGCGCAGTTCGAATACAGCGAAAGCGCTACGGATATTACCACTAAGAGGAATTCACTGGCTTATAACCTAGGTGTTAATTACGCCATTTTACAAAAAGAAAGAGGAGAACTCTATACGGGATTGTTTGTGCATGCACGCACCAATCTTAATAGTAAAATTTTTACTAATGGAGACACAAATAATGCAATTTCGTTAGACAGCAGCAGTGAAACCAAATCTAGGAAGTTTAAACTAAATGATGCATCTCGTTTCCACGCACTAGCAGCACAAATAGGTTATCGTTTTGAGTTAAACAAGCGTTTGAGCTGCCAAGTAGAAGCCTTCAGTCAATTCAAACTAGCTCGAGAGTCAAATCGAATTTACGAACCATTCGGTCTACGTACGGTGCTAGCCTACAAGTTTTAAAAAGCTGAAACCAGAAGTAATTTAATTACAACAATACCTTCAGTTATTATCCCTAAGCATCTCTTTTTATACTGGTCATCCAATGTCAGCTCAATTTTGATCTTTTGAGCTAATTTTTCTGCACGTATATTTTTTCGCATTTCTGCTAAGTATCCTTCAAAATTAATTACCTTTAATCAATAGTTAATTGAAATTAATTCAAATATTAAAAAATCATTGATGTTGTAATGTTTGAACAGCGTGATTTTATTAATTGATTGATTTACAATAACTTAGTTCTCTGTAAGCATAACGCTGTGTAGTAAAGTCGTAGCCTTTGTATAATACAATTGTACTGTTGAGGTATGCCTTTTTTCTTATTCGTTAACTAGCTAAGTTATATTTACACTTCTCAAAGACTGACCGATAACTTACGATCCATCGCTTTTCGAAGCATTTCAGAAACTACATCATTCGTAAGTTTTTATTCTTAATAACCGATTTTAGTTACTCCAACTGCATCATTTTGTGTCTGGAGTTAAGACAATCCTCATGGTATTGTCCTTTTACGTTTATGTGATATTCTAAGAATAAAGCTGTTATTCATTTGCTAAAAACTCGCAGATTACAAAAAGCATTTTACAAATGCTTGGCTAATTATATTTTTTATAAACTCATTTTAACTTAACCCAATTTTCTAGTTTAGTTATGATCACTAGGCTATTACCACTCTAAAAATTTTAAATGATATGAAAAAATTTCTGTTACTTTTTTTCTTAACCTTTACCATGATGCATGCGGCTTTTGCCCAATCACCATGTACAGGTAACGTGCCCATTGCAGGTCTTGCCAATGGCATGGACTATACCATTACTGTTGGAGCTGGAGGCGATGTTGAAGTTATGGTTACCGTTGTAGACAATCCAGCAGGTTTAGTTGGCTTTCTTGGAGGCCCTGGTGGAATATTCCAAGTTGCAGATGCAACAGGAAGCTTTAGCTATAGCTTAACTGGCCAGTCTGATCCCTATGTTTTAGATATGTTCTTTAACTGGGCAGCAGGTGGAGCAGGTAGCTCCGAAACGGTATCTTGTGCTGCTGCTCCTGCTGGTCCGGAGGTATGTACAGGTAATGTTCCTATTACAGGTCTTGCCAATGGAATGGATTATACCATTACTGTTGAAGCGGGAGGCGATGTTGAAATTATGGTTACCGTCGTAGATAATCCAGCAGGTTTAGTTGGCTTTCTTGGAGGCCCTGGTGGAATATTCCAAGTTGCAGACGCAACAGGAAGCTTTAGCTATAGCTTAACTGGTCAGACTAGTCCATATGTTCTAGATATGTTCTTTAACTGGGCAGCAGGTGGAGCAGGTAGTTCTGAAACGGTATCTTGCCCTGATGGGGGTGGGCCTTCAGCACTAGAGATTCCGCTCGATTTCGATGATCCAACACTTACGTATAACTTGGCTCCTTTCGGCGCCAACATGTCGGCTGTCCTTGGAGCTGATCCTACAGATCCTAACAATCAAGTAGTGTGTATGACTAAAACAGCTGGTGCTGATTGTTGGTCTGGTGTTACTATTGGAGGCCCTGCTCCAGACTTTTGTCTGGACAATCCAATCCCATTCGCTCCAGGTAACATGACTTTTTATGTGGATGTTTACTCTCCTGTAGCTGGTGCACCTTTTGTACTTAAGGTAGAGAATTGTGCAAATTCAACCATTAGTTCTGAAGTCCTTGCACTCACTACTATTGCCAATGGTTGGGAGACATTAATCTTTGATTTTTCAACGGGTTGTGCTGCACCACCAGATCTTAATAATACTTATTCTAAAGTTATTGTCTTCCCTCAGTTTACTTGCAATCCAGATGCTTGTGGCAACACAAACCCTGGTGCTAACGCACCTTTTACGACGGAGTCTTATTACGTAGATAATATTTCTATGACGCCTCCGCCTCTTGGTCCACCAGCACTTCCGATTACTTTTGGTGATCCATTTACGGATTACGAATTAGCACCTTTTGGTGCGAATGTGACTGCTGTCATTGGTGCAGATCCAACAGATCCTGCTAATGAAGTACTTTGTGTAACAAAGAACCCTGCTCCTGATTGTTGGGGTGGAGTTACTGTAGGAGCTTCATGTTTAGATGCTCCGATTGATTTTTCAACTGGTTCAGCCATTACTGTTGATGTTTACTCTCCAGTTGCTGGTGCACCCATGTTACTTAAGGTAGAGGATTGTACTAACGGAGCCATTGCTTCTGAAGTATTGGTACTAACTACAGTTTCAAATGCTTGGGAAACCCTAACGTTTGATTTTGCTGCAAGTGGATGTCCAGCAGGACCGAATACTGCGAATACTTACGATAAAATAAGTATTTTCCCTCAGTTTACTTGTACTCCAGATGCTTGTGGTGACGCGAACCCTGGTAGTGGAGCGCCTTCTTCAACGTTACCATATTACTTTGACAATTTTGAATTCGTAATTGCCCCACCTCCACCAAGTCCGGATCTTCCTCTTATTACTTTTGACGATCCTGGAGTTGATTATAATCTAAGTGATTTTGGAGGAGTAATTTCTACCTTTGGTGAAGATCCAACCGATCCAAGCAATCAAGTTGTATGTGCGACTAAGCCAGCGGGCGCTGATTGTTGGGGTGGTACTACTGTAGGTGGTCCTGCAGGTTGTTTAGAAAACCCGATTCCATTTACAGCAACAGATCAGATTCTAACGGTAGATGTTTATTCGCCTAATGTTGGAACGCCTTTCTTGCTTAAAGTGGAAGACTGTACAAATGGTGCTATCGCATCTGAAGTACTTGTACTTACTACTGTTGCAAACCAATGGGAAACCCTAGTTTTTGACTTTTTAGAAGGTTGTGCACCGATCAATCTTGCGAATACATATGATAGAGTAAGTGTATTCTCTGAGTTCTCTTGTGCTGCTTCTGCTTGTGGTCCGATACCTCCAGAATCAAACACGCCAATGAACGGAACGGTTTATTACTTTGATAACATTGCCTTTGGACTTCCATATGATGTAGATATCGCAGACCCTTGTGTTTGTTTAGATAACGCTTCTGTTATTGATTTAGATGCAGGTACTGGTGGAGATGATGGTACTTTTGGTGAAATCGTTTCTATTACTGGCCCTGGTGGAGCTGCTTTACCTGCAGGTTTAGTTTTTGAAGTTACTGCCATTACTGGTGGAGCTGGCGGAACTATAGCAGTTGGTGATCTATTGATATTCAACGCAGCAACAGGACATTACGAAATAAACTTCGAACATACCGATGCGATTGGTTATACCATTACGGTTGACCAAATTGCTCCAGGAGTTCCAACTCCTGCTTTAACAATATCAAATGTTTGTGCTTATCCAAATCCAACTTTTGACCCAGCATTGGCTGCTCAATATTGTGCGGTTGACGCTGTTGTTACACTTGGTGGTACAGACGCTTTAGGTTCTGATGCGGTTAGTTTCACTATCGATGGAGCTCCTGCTACTGAAATTGATCCAGGTGCTTTATCGCTAGGTACGCACTTAGTTGTAATGACTTGGGATGGTGCTGCTGGAACTAATGATGGTTCAGGTACTGTAGCTGCTCCTAATGAACCTGGTTGTATCCAAACGGTACAACAAACAATTGAAGTTATTAATGAAGCACCAGCTATTACTTGTCCTGCTGATGTAGTGTTAGACTGTACTGAAAGTCTTCCTGATGGAGTGACTACAGAAGCAGAATTTGTTGCATTAGGTGGTACGACTGCTGGAAATTGTACAATAACTGATGTGGCTTTTGAAGATGAAGTGACCGTTACAGGTTGTGGTGTTGAAATTGTAAGAACATACACCCTAGGTTCAGGTACAGCGACTTCAAGTTGTGTACAAATGTTACGTACAGTAGACAGTACACCTCCTGTTGTTGTTTGTCCTCCAGCGTTGACATTGTCTTGTTTTGAAACGCCACCAGCTCCTGCAACTACTGCAGCAGAATTTATTGCTGCTGGTGGAGTAATTGCAGATGACTGTACATCAGATTTATCTGACTTTACTGTTTTTGCTCAGAATAACGATAATGGCGGTGACAACTGTCCAGGAAACGCAAGAGTTGTAACGCGTACTTACTATATTCAAGATGCTTGTGGTAACACGACTACTTGCGAGCAAGTCCTAACCTACACTGCAAGTGCAGCTGGATCAGGACCAGTAATTACTTCAATTCTACCTTCTTGTTTCAAATACTGTTCATCATTGGCAAACCCAATGGAATCTGACGTTACGTTTACAACTGACTGTTCTTTCGATGCAACGGTAAACATTACTGGCCCAACTCAAATTGGTCAGGACAACTGTCCAGGTAGCATCTACCGTTATACCTATACGGTAACAGACGACTGTGGTCGAATTTCGGCTCCAGTTACTCGTGACTTTATCATCGGTAATGATGGTCCAACGATCGAATGCCCTTCTTTCAACTTGTTGTTAGAATGTGGTGACCCGAATAATACTGATTACATCGCTGCACATGCTGGATTGGTAACCGCTAATTCTTCTTGTGATTCAGATGTAACGATTAATTACTTCCCACAGAACTTCAACAACGTTACTTGTAATACATCAACTACCGTTACTTTCATAGCTACTGATGATTGTGGACGTACCGCTTCTTGTACAACTGTCGTTAATATTTCTGACAACACAGCTCCTGAAATCACTTCAGTTTATGAAGATGGTATCTGTAACGAAGCAGTTTGTGGATCAGACTTGAACTTCTGGTTTAACAACTGGAAAGATAAAGTACTCGAAGGTTTATCTGCAACGGATGCTTGTGACTCGAATGTTACTTTCTCAACTTCAGGGCCAAACACTCCAAATCAGAACTGTCCAGATGAGACAACTGAAACAGTAATTTCTTTCGTAGCAAATGACAACTGTGGCAATACGTCAAGTATTGAATATAGTTTCTACGTAACTGCTGTTGAAACACCAGAACCACCTCAAGCGAGTAGTATTTCTGGAATGATTCATACAGAAGGAATGGAAGCAGTAGAAGATGTTGAAGTTTACCTATCAGGTGGCGCTAGCTTCTTCGAAATGTTTGTTACTTCTAACAACGGAGTATACGAATTCAATAATGTACCACTAGATCAAAACTACTCTGTTACACCATTGTTGGATCAGTTCCCAATGAACGGAGTAAGTTCTTATGACTTAATTTTGATTGCACAACACATCTTAAATATGAACCAATTGGATTCACCATACAAGATGATTGCTGCGGATATCAACCGTTCAGGTTCTATTACTACATTAGATTTGGTAGAACTACGTAAGATGATTCTTTACATCAATTCAGATTTCCCGAACAATACTTCTTGGCGTTTTGTGGATGCAAACTTTGTATTCCCAGATGCTACGAATCCATTTGCAACAGCTTTCCCTGAGATTGTTGACATCAATGGTTTAGTAGAAGCAATTCAGAATGATTTTGTTGGTGTGAAAATCGGTGATGTAAATGGTACTGCTGTTGCCAACAACTTAGTTGGTGCTGACGACAGAAACTTTGGTGGTGATCTTGTTTTTGCAACTGCTGATCAGCAGTTAAAAGCAGGTGAAACTTACGAAGTAACTTTCCGTGCTGACAACTTTACTGCAATCAACGGTTACCAATTTACTTTGAACTTTGATCAATCAGTAGTAGACTTTACTGAAGTAAACGCTGGTGATTTAGTTAACATGAATGACAACAACTTCGGTCTTGCATTATTGAACGAAGGTGTGATCACTACAAGTTGGACGCATAACGCTGCACAATCTGTAAGCAAAGAAGCCGCTGTATTTACAGTTAGCTTTACAGCAAAAGCAGATGCAATGTTGAGTGACGTGTTGAGCATCAGCTCACGTTACACTGCTGCCGAAGCATACAACAACAAGCTTGACTTATTGGATGTAAATCTACGTTTCGATGAGGCTACTTCCGTTGCTAGCGAATTCCGTTTGCTACAGAATACACCGAATCCTTTCCGTGATGAAACGGCAATTAGTTTTGTGTTACCAACTGCAAGTTCTGCAACGCTAACCATATTTGATGTATCAGGAAGAGCAATCCAAGTGATTACGAATAACTATGAAGTTGGTCATAATACGATTTCACTCAATAAGAGTGATTTGACGGAAGGTGTATTTTACTACAAGTTAGAAACACCTAATTACACAGCAACGAAGAAAATGATAATGATTAAATAATAGGTTTAAAACTAAGCCGGTTCTAAACGAAAAATTCGTTTTAGAACCGGCTTCTTTTTTACACTCCCCTCCCCCTTCCCAAAACATCAAATAGATCATATACTCTTAGCACACCTATCTCCTCTTTTTTCGCTTACAAATAATTGGTTAACCAAATCAATCTAATATATTAGATACTATCTTACATAGTGTGATATTTTCCTGCTTGTTATGGATACTTCTCTAATTTATAGTGATCTCTAAATTTTCGATAATCGAAATTAATGTTATATTTGTTTGCTAGAATTGGTTGACCAATTCTTGTCCTCTTCGCTTAAATATATGCTTAAATCGATTTTAAACCATACGATTATATCATGAAACCATTCTTCACCAGTTTAAGCCCAGTTTTATTTCTTGTATTAATGATGGAAATCATTTTAAGTGGCAAGGAATCCACAGTTTATAAAAAAATAAAGCATTGGGGAATTTTTGAAAATTATTTCAAAAAAGGAAATTATCTAGCCATAACAGATAAACAGAGTTATGCGAAAGTAAAAATTTATGATCTAGAAGTCAGCCACTAAATTATTATGAAAAACTTACTACTATTTTTTATACTCTTAATTTCCTGCACTAGTCTATCAGCTCAGATTTGGACAGAAGATTTTGATGGTTCAAATCCAACTATTCCTTTAACAACCAGTCCGCAGTGTAACAATGCAGGTGAATCCTATTATGGAATCATGTGCCCTAATGTTCCTGGCCCAGGTTGTGGAAACGAAATATCACAAGAGAATACAGACGCCTACACTGGCTTTACAGGCCAATTTCTTGGAGCACTCAACACAGACAGTGGAGGAACTCCCTGTGGTCCCGTTGGAGCTGATACAGAATTTGCCCAGTGGACTGGAATCGATATCTCAAGCTGTAGCCCAAGTAATAAACTATACATTTGCCTCGACATTGCAGAAGGTGACCAAGTTGGTGCTGACCCTGCTTGGGACAATCCTTCTTTCACTGGCTTTTCTGTAAATATTGATAACGCCGGTATTAGCCCACTCGCTAATATTGAACAAAGTAGTGGTCAAAATAGCGAACCTTCTTTTGATCTTGATTGCAATAATGATGGTGATGATGCAAATTTCATTACGAATACTTTTGTAACCTATTGTTTTCAAGTCCCAGGTTTTGGAAACAATATGGATTTCAGAATAGACATTATTGGACTAAACCAAGATGGCGAA
Source organism: uncultured Saprospiraceae bacterium (assembly GCA_937959375.1). Taxonomy (GTDB): domain Bacteria; phylum Bacteroidota; class Bacteroidia; order Chitinophagales; family Saprospiraceae; genus CALGLS01. Next base: position 3,338 of record CALGLS010000180.1, on the reverse strand, counting down.
GATATTGCGTTTGACAACATCAATGTTTATTGTGAATCAGGACCAGGTGATCTTCCTCCAGGTAGTATCTTACTGCTTTCTTGTGGATCTTGCGGAGCCGACTTTGATTGTGATGGCGTTATCTCATCTGAAGAATGTGATGACATGGACGCCTCAAATACCGCTTCCAACGAGAATGATTTTGATTGCGACGGCGTACCTACATCCGACGACTGTGATGATATGGATCCAGATAATACTGATGGAAATACTTGCGCATTAGGCCCAACGACTATGATACCTTGTAATGATGGTCTTCCTTGTACCATTAATGATATGCAGTCTGTATTAGTTTGTGACAACAACATCACTTGTGGCCCTTGCGAAGGAACACCGATTACTTGTGCAGACGGCCCAACCATGCTAATTGCATGTAATGATGACGATCCATGTACAACCAATGACATGCAATCCGTATTAATTTGTGATAACAATATCACCTGCGGACCTTGTGAAGGGACAGTAGTTGTACCTCCTACATGTGACGACGGTATCTGCTCCAATGGTGAAGAAGTTTGGGATCCTACTATTTGTGAATGTATAACTATCAATGTTCCTATTCCTTGTACCGACGATGGGATCTGTGCCAACGGTGACGAAGTTTGGGATCCAAATACTTGTGAATGTAATCAAGAAAATGTACCCGTGCCTTGTACCGACGATGGCGTCTGCGCTAACGGTGACGAAGTCTGGGATCCAAATACTTGTGAATGTAATCAAGAAAATGTACCCGTCCCTTGTACCGACGATGGCATCTGCTCTAATGGTGATGAAGTTTGGGATCCAAATACTTGTGAGTGTACCCAAGAAAATATTCCAGTCCCTTGTACCGACGATGGCATCTGTGCCAATGGTGACGAAGTCTGGGATCCGAATACATGTGAATGTAATCAAGAAAATGTACCCGTGCCATGTGTGGATGATGGTGATTGTTCCAACGGAGAAGAAGTCTGGGATCCTTCTATTTGCGAATGTACACAAGTAAACGTTCCTATACCTTGTGTCGATGATGGGGACTGCTCGAATGGTGAAGAACTTTGGGATCCTTCTATTTGCGAATGTGAACAAGTTAACGTTCCTGTACCTTGTGTTGATGACGGAGACTGTTCTAACGGTGAAGAATTTTGGGATGCCTCTATTTGCGAGTGTGAACAAATAAATATTCCGGTGCCTTGTGTCGATGATGGGGACTGTTCTAACGGTGACGAACTTTGGGATCCTTCTATTTGCGAATGTGAACAAGTTAACGTCCCGGTGCCTTGTGTCGATGATGGCGACTGTTCCAACGGTGACGAAGTGTGGGATCCAAACACTTGTGAATGCTTACAAGAAAATATTCCCGTGCCTTGTGTTGACGATGGTGACTGTTCTAACGGTGAAGAAATATGGGATGCAACAACTTGCGAATGCAATCAAATAAACATCCCTGTTCCTTGTGTAGACGACGGTATTTGTGCCAACGGTGATGAAGTTTGGGATACAAATACTTGTGAATGCTTACAAGAAAATATTCCGGTGCCATGCGTGGACGATGGCGACTGTTCTAACGGAGATGAAGTCTGGGATGCGACCAACTGTGAATGCAATCAAATCAATGTTCCTACACCTTGTGTGGATGATGGCGACTGTTCTAACGGTGATGAAGTCTGGGATGCAACTACTTGTGAATGCTTACAAGAAAATATTCCAGTACCATGTGTAGATGATGGCGACTGTTCCAATGGAGAAGAAGTTTGGGATGCGACCAACTGTGAATGCAATCAAATTAACGTACCAATTCCTTGTACAGATGATGGTATTTGTGCCAACGGAGAAGAAGTTTGGAATGCAACAACTTGCGAATGCACACAAGAAAATATCCCAGTCCCATGTACTGACGATGGAGACTGTAACAATGGTTTTGAAGCTTGGGACGAAACAACTTGTGAATGTCTTGTTACACCACCTGTTTTGGGCTGTACCAACTCTTCCGCAATTAACTACGACCTATCGGCAACTTGTGATGACGGTTCTTGTGAATTTGAATGCCCAGACCCAGGAGATTGCGATGATGGCATTTGTTCGAACGGAGAAGAAGTTTGGGATGGAAGTGTAGATGTTTGTGCGTGTATTACTATAAATATCCCAGTACCATGTGTGGATGACGGCGATTGTTCAAACGGTGATGAAGTGTGGGATGAAAATACTTGTGAATGTTTGCAAGAAAATGTACCAGTCCCTTGTGTCGATGATGGCGACTGCTCAAATGGAGAAGAGGTTTGGGATGCAGCGAATTGTGAATGCTTACAGGAGAATGTACCAACACCTTGTGTAGACGATGGTGACTGTACAAATGGTGAAGAAATATGGGATGCATCAGCCTGTGAATGTAATCAAATCAATATCCCAACACCATGTGTAGATGATGGCGACTGCTCGAATGGAGAAGAGATTTGGGATGAAACAACTTGTGAATGCTTGCAGGAGAATGTACCAACGCCTTGTGTAGACGATGGTGACTGTACAAATGGAGATGAAGTGTGGGACGCAACTACTTGTGAATGTAATCAAATCAATATCCCCGTACCATGTACTGATGACGGAGATTGTACGAATGGTTTTGAAGCTTGGGATGCGACGAATTGTGAATGTGTTGTTACAACACCTGTTTTTGGATGTACCAATTCTTCCGCGCTTAACTACGATTCATCCGCAACTTGTGATGACGGATCTTGTGAATTTGATTGTCCAGATCCAGGAACTTGTGATGATGGTATTTGTTCGAACGGAGAAGAAGTTTGGGATGGAAGTGTAGGGGTTTGTGAATGTATCACTATAAATGTACCCGTGCCATGTGTCGATGATGGCGATTGCTCTAATGGTGATGAAGTGTGGGATGAGAACACTTGTGAATGTCTCCAAGAAAATATTCCGGTACCCTGTGTCGATGATGGAGACTGCTCGAATGGAGACGAAGTGTGGGATGCGAATACTTGTGAATGCCTCCAAGAGAATGTGCCAGTATCATGTACTGATGATGGAGATTGTACGAATGGTTTTGAAGCCTGGGATGATACAACTTGTGAATGTATTGTAACACCTTCAGTACTTGGTTGTACGAATCCTTCTGCAGATAATTACGATCCTTTAGCAACTTGCGATGATGGCTCTTGTGAATTTGGAGGTTGTGCTGACCCAGGCAACTGCGATGATGGTATTTGCTCTAATGGGGAAGAAGTTTGGGATGGAATTAATTGTGAATGTATTACGATCAATATTCCAGTACCATGTGTGGATGATGGCGATTGCTCCAATGGTGA
>CALGLS010000179.1 GCA_937959375.1 uncultured Saprospiraceae bacterium | reverse complement strand
ATCTTTATGGTAAAGCGACTCGCCAATTGAACCCAAGAGAAGGTGTTACTATTGCGGTAAATTTACCAAAAGGATCCATTACCAATACAACACCCGGTATGAATCCTGATGGAACTCCAAAAAGCTTTTGGGAGAAAAACAGCTTGTTGGGAATTCCTGCAGCGCTGATTGCTTTCTTCTCTTGGTTTTGGTTTAAGTTGGGTCGAAACCCAAAAATCAAATCAACCGATGAGGCGATTTATTACCCTCCCCAAGGATATAGTCCTGCCGAAATGGGGACGCTCATTGACAATCAGGCAAACAATCATGACATCATTTCATTACTCCCTTGGTGGGCAGAACAAGGTTACCTCAGCATTCGTAACCGACCCACCGAATCGGAGGAAGGTCTTAACATGCGTCTTGAAAAAATCAAAGATTTACCAACAGATACACCTACTTATCAACAAACTGTTTTCAACAAGTTATTTGCAGAAAAAGAGGTGGTGTATCTAAATGAATTTACCAATATTTTCTATCGTTCAATGGCTCAAGCAAAATCTCAGATCAAAGATATCTTGAAAGAACATGAACTTTACGATCGTTCTTCTTACCGCATTTTTCATTCTGGATGGATGATTGCAGCCTTCTTTATTTTTGTTGGATTGGGCATTGCTTCGATGGTATTTTTTCAACAAATAATACCGGGCATTACTATGATGGTAATTGGCTTTTTTGCTTTTATTACACATTTCCTGAGTCCTAAATTAAGCGACTATGGACGTGATTTGATGGGACAATTACATAGCTTTCGCAAAACGATAAAGCATCCAGATAGAGATGCCATTAGTGCTATTTTAGAAAAAGATCCGAAATACTTCGAATACATTTTTCCATATGCAATTGCCTTTGGTTTGGACACAAAATGGTTGAAACAAACTGACGGTTTATTCGCTGCTCCTATTTGGTATGGCTATTATGGTCATGATCACAGCCATGGACAAATGACTAACAGTCAGCCTTCTTTTCAGAGTTTTACAGAAGGTTTTCAACCTAGAGAAATTCAGCAAGTTTTTACTAGTTCACCTGTTCCTGATAGTAGTAGCGGAAATAGTGGCGGTGGTGGTTTTAGTGGTGGTAGCTCTGGTGGCGGATTTGGTGGCGGCGGTGGTGGTAGTTGGTAGAGAAATTAGAATGTGAATTAGAGCCTGTCTGGCCGCCAGGCAAGATTAGAATGGCCCGCTAACGGGGATGGGACACGGATTGAACAGATTGAACGGATTAGAACGGATTTTCTTTTTTCGTGTTTGCTTTATCGTGTGCTTACGTTAGATAAAAATCCGTCTCAATCCGTTCAACCCGTTCGATCCGTGTCCCATCCCTGTTTAAAGGTATTTTTAAGTTTACAACTTTAATAATTTAAACGTTCGAGTCGATTCAGCATTAAAAACCTTGACCATGTAAATACCAGTCGAGAGGTCAGCAATATCGTACTTATTAGCGTTTTGAAAATTAACCGTTTTTACTACCTTTCCTTGTAGATCAACTAATGTAATTTTGGTGCCTTCCGGCAAAACAGAATCAGAAATTAACTGAAAATAATCACCTGCAGGATTTGGTTGAACCTCTATCTTAGTTTGCATAAATGCATCATCTTCTGTACTTACAAACGTTGGCAAATCACCCTTCCACATATCATTGAAGTTTCCAACCCCATCAACATTCCCACTTGTAAAATAAACAAAGTCACCAATCACAAAAGAACCTGGAGCCCATCGACCAGTACCTGGGTGAGAAATCAATTGTTCCCACGAATCTGTTTCTGGTGTATATTCCCAAAACTCACCTTCCTCTAAGTCATCGTGATCTTCACCTTGACCAGAAAGAATATAACCTTTACCAGCGTGTGAAAATTGAGTACCCGCTACCCTACCTTGTTCTGGAAATGCCTCCAAAGTGGTCCAACTATCGGTTTCAAAATCAAATCGATAAAAGTCACGGTAAATGCTTGCGCCATGTCCAAAACCAACATAGGGTACACCATCAATATCAAAGAAATATGGATGATGACGAGTAGGGCCCGGTAAGTCAGGTTGTTGTTCCCAAGTGTCGGTAGCGATATCGTATTCCCACCAGTCTTTAAGATTTCCGGTTGGCCCCGAACCAAGTCCCACCCAGATTTTCCCAAAGCCAGCAATCATCGCGGGATGTGCTCGCTCTGCGCAAGGGCAAGAAGTTAATTCTGTCCATGTTTCTTCCACTGGATCATAGCGCCACAAATCATCTTGTAAACCAAAAAAGCTACTTGCTCCAAATCCTACATATGCCATTCCCTCGTGTGTTACACCATAAGAAAACCCTCTACCTATTCCTGGGAAATTGGGCAATTGTACCCAAGTATCAATATCTGCATCATAGCGAAAGAAATCTCTATCGTCATCAGATCCTGTAACTAGGTAGCCAAAATTATCAATCGAAAAAGTAACCGGATGATGACGAGCGTCTCCCGGATAACTTGCTACTTGCTCCCAATCTTGTGCTTGAATTGTTATTGCAACTAGAAAGGCTAAAATAAGGGTACTGTATTTTTTCATATTCATCATGAAATATTTTTTAAATTATTTGATCGAATCTGGGAAGTTGTTTAAAAAGTATGTTTAGAGCTGAAACTAATGGCTTGATAGTCAAGACGAAGCACTTTTAGAGTTTCGTAGCCTTAGCTACGGGACGAAAAAAAGCTGAAGTATTTGGCTGTCAATGTATTAGTTGCAAGCTTGAAGATACTTTTTAAACAACTTCTGGTTCAAAAAAACCAAGCTTAAAGATATACAATGGCTAAGTATTTATTCGGAATGAGGATTGATAGATTTTGTCAATTGCTGTCCTAATCTTAATTATTCAATTTTGTTCATATTCTCAAATTCCTTCAATAATTCCTCGGTATACATGGTTCCATCTTTTGGTTTTAGCTCACGTAACTCTTTGATTCGTTCTGTTGAAATATCAGTACCTTCTGTAGAAAATGCGTTGCGCAAAAATAGAATGATAGACAAGACATCTTGATCACTTAAGTTTGGATTTTCGCCAATACCAGGCATGGCAGCGTTAAATTCGTAGCGCTTTCCATTGATGTGAATTGGTCCTTGCATACCATGTAACATGATCAGTGCTAAACGATCTGTTGATCCTGTAACGTACTCAGATCCATCAAGCGGAGGTGCTAAATTTTGAGTACCACCTCCAGCTTCTCCATGACAAACGCTACAATATTGGCGATACAATTCAAGGCCTTTTTGACGTTTATCTCCGTTCGGATTATTGACCGCAGGAAGCATTTCTTTGTTGAGTTTGTTTTCTTTTTTGTTGGCAATTACCTGTTTAAATAGTTCATTCCAAAGGTCTGAACCTGAGACTTTCCCCATCCGTTCGAAATCAAGATAAGCCTGTTCTTTTCCGCTAAGGGCACTAACCGCTAGTTCCGCATAAAAAGGATTTTTCGAATATCTACGGGCCATCATTTTATAAAATTGCAATACCTTTCTATCCGATTCCATCTTGCCTAACGAGGAAATGAGATAGGCATCTAACTCTGGATTTTCTCGTTGACTAAGTTCGTTGGCTGTTTTCACAAGATCAAAATCTTTTCTTCTACTAGAGTTTTCTAAAAACGAAAAAGCCAATCCACTCAAATGCGGATTTGTGTTGTTCAATAAGTCTTTCATTGTTAACAAAGAAAATGCATCCCACTCGTGCAAGATCCACATCGCATGAATTTGTCCGATAGAAAACTCCCGTTCAACAGCTAGATCAAACAAATCAGTTACCGCCGTTTTTAAATCGTTTTGTACCAACACCTGCTGCGCTTTATCGCGTACCCAAACGTGTGGACTCTTCAGTTTATCAACCAAACGAATCACATCCTCTTTGTCAAAAACTGGAAACTCCGGAATGGTATCTCCTTCCGGTACAACTCGCAGTATTCTACCATACCCAACAATCGTATCTAATTGCAAGGCTTCAATTTTTTCTCTTAAATAAGGCGACATGTAAGCTCGATGTTGAATCACGCCTTTATGCAAATCAACAATATACATCGCTCCTTCTGGCCCATTGTATAAATTTACTGGACGAAAAGCGATATCCGTGGAAGCAATAAACTCTTTCTTTTCCCAAGCTTGTGTCGCTAATATTTTTTCTGCGTCGTATTCAAATATGTTACGCTTTATGATATTGCCTTCCGGCAAACAAACAAAACTATTTCCATTATAATCGGCAGGGAATAAATCACTTTGATAGATCATTGGTCCGCAGGCAGAAGTTATCCGACGGGGTCTTCCATACTCATCCAAACTTCCTTCTACATAACCTCGATTAATGATGGCGGCGTGCAATGGATACATCCGCTGATCGCTAGCAATCTGTTGACGAATGCTGTGCTTGGGTTTCAACCAAGGGTTGTTTAAAGCTGCCATTGGCAAAACTAGATCTCCTTGAAATTGATTGGAATTATCGTTGTAAAACAATCGACCCAATGGATCTTTTGTCATACCCCACTGACCACGGTAGGCCGTTTGTTCTTTGATCCAGTTACCATTTTTTCGTTGGTAGCGAGCGTTGGAGCGAGCGGAATAAATCCAGTTGTCAATATTCATGGTCAGGGCGTTGGCCTGATGTTCAATATTTCCAGTTAATACATAAGCGGAATCAACAAGGATTTTCTTACCGGGTTTATCCTCCTCAATTTCTACAAACCAGAGATTGGGTGGCTCGGCATAAAGCAAACCATCGTAGGCCAATAACATGGCTCTTGGCGCGATTAATTTGTCTAAAAATATTTTGGACTCATCCATTCTACCATTGCGATCTCTGTCATTGAGAATTATAATTCTTCCGGTAGGATCGTGTTCTCCTTCCCCATCAATGTTAGCCATATAACCGGGTAATTCCAGCACCCACATTCTTCCTTTTAGGTCAAAGTCCATAACCATCGGTGCAATCAATAAAGGCTCGGAAGCTAATACTTGTAGCTCAAAACCTGGCTCCACTTGATAAGTCGATAAATCGATTGGTTTTTCAGGATTATTTTTTTCTTGACAAGAAAAAAAGCACAACAAAAGGATTCCAAAAATGAGTGACTGCAGCCAATTACTTCTTTTATCTACCATCATAAAACTTTAATTTTTATAGACCTAAATGCGACTTCATCTCCATGATCTTGCAAAAGGATGTGTCCTGATTTTAACTGTCCGAATGCTTCCCATTTGTCATATTTACTGTGTGAGACCAATGTTTTGAACAGTTGAGTAAAGCGATCGTATTCCACAATTTTATAACCATTGAGCCAGTGCTCAACTTTTCCGTTCATAGAAATAATACGAATCTGATTCCATTGTCCGGTGCCCTTAAATCCTTTGGCGAAACCAGGCCGACTTAAATTTTCGGGTGGGATCAGATCATAGAGTGCGCCGATGGTTCGGTTGCCATTTACCCCTTTTTTTGCATCGGGATGCAGCTTATCATCTAGTAATTGGTATTCCAATCCGATGGAAGAACCTCCACCTTTATTTAGATCAGGATCGACCATATATTTGACACCGCTGTTGGCACCTTCTGTTAGTTTAAAATCTAATCTTAATTCAAAATTACTGAACTTTTCGTTGGTGATGATGTCTCCTCCGTTGGTCGATTCCTTTCCCTTACTTTTTTCGACAGTTAGTTCACCATCTTTTATATTCCAGCCCTTTTCAGGGAATGCATTAGACTTTGCGGAACGCCATCCTTTGTTGCTTTTTCCATCCCAGAGTAGCCGCCAGCCATTTTGTTTTTCGGTGGTTGTTAAAGTGTTGGCTACAAGATTATTTTCATAAACGGTGGTTTCCCATCTGTCTTTATTAAAGTCATTCGTTTTTATACGCAAATTTCGCCAAGTCACTTCTTTTCCTTCCAAGTGCGTTTCATTTCCTATTGAATGTACTTGTAGCCCAATAAAACCTTCAGCAGTTAGGTCATCATAAATATTGGCAGTGTTGACTCCATTTAACCAAACGCGTATTTCCGAACCAATGGCTTCGATGTGTAGGTGGTTCCATTCCGCTTGTTTAAATGCATTTTGTCCATCTACATTATCTGCCAATGGGTAAATCCAACCTCTTCTTGATTCATCATAGATCCCTCCGGTGTAAGCTCGTTTACTTGGATCAATTTCTACTTGATAACCATGGACTGTTCCATTGTAATAATCCGGTTTACTTTCGCTACGTATTTGTATTCCAGAATTAAGTAGCGGATGAATTTTTACTTCTAGTTCTAAAATAAAGTCACCATATTTTTTCTTCGTGCAGAGAAAACTGTTATTGGTTTTTAGTTTTGAAATGCCGACGATTTCGTTTCCAACTATTTTGTATTCAGCTGTTCCATCTTTTTGTTCCCAGTTCGACAGGTCTTTTTCGTTGAATAACAGTTGCCAGTCGTTGGACTTTTTAGTCTCCTTCGATTGTGCAAAAGTCAATGTAATTGAAAAAGTAAAGAGAAGCAGTAGGTTAATTTTCATTGAGTTGATGTTTTTGTTGTAG
>CALGLS010000178.1 GCA_937959375.1 uncultured Saprospiraceae bacterium | reverse complement strand
TAACCTACATTAAACGCAAATTAAAACCCTAAGCCATTTGAAACACAAAAATAATTTTAAAAAAATCCATGACTATTTAGCAATTCTGCGTTAAGGAACTAACAAGCTCTAATGAAAACTTACCCCAACTTTTTAAAAGTTTAAGGTAACCAATCAGAAATCCAATACATTTATAGGTAAACAGTTAATTCTTTAAAAATCATAACAAATGAAGCCATTCAACTACATTTCTTTTTTGCGTAACAGTCTTTTTCTTTTATTGCTCGTATCCTTTATGGCCTGTGGCTCAGAACAAACTCCTGAAAATACAAATACAGATGCCACAACAATAACAGACAATACCAATGGACAGCCCATGAAGCTTGCGGTAAACCAACCATTCAAGAATGTTAACCAAAGTCCAAAAACACTAACACACAAAGACACGAAAACAGCTCAAAGCTTCACGATGGAGTCAGGTACTGTGATTCAAGTACCAGCCAACGCATACGTACACATGGATGGGAAGCCTGTTGAAGGTGCTGTTGAATTGAAATTCACAGAAATGCACAAGACTTCTGAAATCATCGCTTCAGGTATTCCAATGAAATACATTGATGAAAAAGGAGAAGTACAATGGATGCAATCGGCTGGGATGTATGAAATACAAGGTCTACAAAATGGACAAGCAGTACAAATCGCCGAAGGTAAATCAATTGAAGTAGCTTTGGTCTCCGACGTAGCAGGTGACTACGACTTCTGGGTATTCGATGAAGAAAAAGGAAACTGGATTAATGAAGGACCAGTGGAGGCTAAGGAAGGACCAACCAGAAAAGTAACGACTCCAGAGGTGACTGCTAAGATCAACAATTTGCGAAAGCGTACAAAAAAGAAACCAAAGAAACCAGAAGTCAACGAAGCAAACAAACTCGTCTTTAATGATCTTAACCTAGATCGCTGTCCCGAACTAAAAGGACAAAACCCTCTAGTACTACTTTACGCTGGAGACGATAAGAGCAAATCACCTGAAGAAAATAAATGGATTAGAAAACCAGGTCTATGGCACAAAAAAACGATTACACCAGTTGCAGGTTCTGATGGCTTGTACGAATTGACTTTATTTGGTGACAAGATGTACCAAATCAAAGTAGAAGCTGCTCCAACGGCACTCGAAATCGACAAGAACAACAAAGCATATCAAGCAGAATTAGCAGAATATAAAGCCAACATGAAATTGCTAGGTGATGCAGAAACGATGATGGAAAACCGTCAAGACTTCATTCGTATGACAAGAGTTCGTGGTTTTGGAATTCACAATTGTGATGCACTTTGGGCGCGCCCTGATGCAGTTAATCTAATGGCGGATGTGGATATAGAAGAAGTTCCAGGGATGGTAGAAGATTTAGCCTTGTTTTATTTCATCACAGATAATGGCCGAACGGTGATCAACTTACCAAAGCAAGCTTGGAAAAGATTCCGCTTTAGCCCATCTGCCAATAATAAGATACTCGCCATCTTACCTGACAAAACAGCTGCTGTTTTTTCTGAAGGTGATTTTGAACAACAAAAAGGAGAGATGATTAGTGCCTCAGAAACGGAGGGAGAAGAGTTCGTTTTTTCATTGGATAAGACGGGTGAAAAAGTTGAATCGCTAGATGACCTAGATGGCATCTTAGACGATGCTAGTATTGAAAATACGGCGGTCGTTCAACAAATCAATGTTTATCCTAACCCTGCAAGAGATCGCGCAACGGTTACTTACGAATGCAAAGAATCCATTGCGACACCGATTCTTATTTTCAATTCAAACGGCCAGCAGGTTGCGATGCAAAATACAACTTCTCAAATAGGTAGTAACAAAGTCGAATTAGATGTGGCTAATTTGCCAAGTGGTAACTACATCGTTCGTATTACTGCAGGCAGTTTTTCAGGAGCTAGACAATTAATCATTGCTAAGTAGTTGTTAGTTCGTCAAGTTTCTAACTAGAAATAGATATTTGTTTTGAAACGGAGGTTATACACAATTTCATGATTTGAATTTGTGTATAACTTCCGAAGTTGTTTAACAAGTATGTTTAGAGCTGAAGCTAATGGCTTGCTAGTCAAGACAAAGCTCTTTTAGAGTTTCATAGCCTTAGCTATGGGACGAAAAAAAGCTGAAGAGCTTGGCTGTCAATGTATTAGCTGTAAGCTTGAAGATACTTTTTAAACAACTTCTTCGTTAAAACAACCTTATTTTTTGAGTAACATCTACAAATATTCCCATTCAGACTTCTTAGCTATGAAACAACTTTTCATTCTATTCTTCTGTCTTTTACTTTCTAGTAATTCATTCGCTCAGCCTGCGTCAGAAGCTAAGGATCTTCGAGTATATCCTATTCGAGTCAATCACAAATGGGGCTACGCAAAGTTCTATGGTACTTTTGTCGATACACTCATCACACCTCGTTACGATTACATTGGTGATATTCACCTGCCTTGGAATACCGCAGATGACAAACCAAAATCATCTCCCTATCGACTTTTTGAAATCGAAAATAAAGTTGGTTTATTAGATAATTATCTCAACGAGTTTATTCCAAATAAGTACAAACGAATTCGTCCGATCTCTAATCAGTTTTTTGCAGTAGAAAATAAAGATGGTTTTCAACTCGTCAACAACAAAGAAGAAGTACTCTTTGATGGAGCAACCTATGATGATATTAGAGGAGATCGTTCCGACGAAAAACTTCGATACTTTTTAGTAAAGAAAGATCATAAATGGGCTATTAAAAATAAGGAAGGAGAAGTTTTAGTTGATTACCAATATGCTGCTATTAAAAATGCGGGTGCCTCTGGTTTCTTTAAAGTTAAAAGTCGTTTAGATAAAAGTTTGTGGTTATTAATCGATAGTCTTGGAAATACGGTGCTCCCCGGACGTTTTGTTAATATTAGAGTACTCGATGAAAAAGTGATTGCGATAAGAAAGGATGGATCATTTGCTTGGCAATATTTTCTGCGGTCTAATCGAATTCCGAACTCTTCGTTTTTGTTACAGCCGGGAGAATTTAAAAGTATTAAAAAAGTTTCGGATCACTTACTAGCGCTAGTTCCTTATGATAAGGTTATTTCTAAAAAAATAATTCTACGCAGTTTACAAGATGATTACAAAATCATAAAAGAATTGGAGGTAGTTGAAATAGGAGGGAAGAACACCAAAAGGATCGTTCCTGATTTTTATCCCCTTGACGGAAACTATGCCATGCAGTCGGTACAATCAGAGGATAAGAAAAAGATAATGTACCAACTCATTGATTCACAAGCTAAGATTGGTTCCATCCCATTTGATACGATTTATCAAACCAAAAAGAAGAATGTTTTTTTTGTAGGAACGGATTATCAAGTCAGTTTTTTTACGAATAGAAGATGGGGCTTGTTGCAACCTAAGGCAGGTGTGGTGGTGAAACCTAAAGCGGTGTACAAAAAAATATTTGACTTCGAAGATGACATAGCCATCACTCAAATGGGCGATAGCTATGGTGCCTTAGCGGTACAAACCGAACAGACGGATAAGCTTCCTCCCTTGTTCGAAACTGTTTTTAAAAGTGGGAAAAATACATTGCAAGTACAAACATCGGATGGCAAAGCGGTGATCTACAACTTGACGGAAGAAGGAAAGTTTGAAGAAGATATCATCGTCTCGAATACGTTTGTCTTTTCAGAAAATGCAAAACGTAAAATTGTAGAAGCAAAAAATAAACGTTTGACGAAAGTCATAAGAGAAGAGGAAACAAGGCCAAAAGCATTTTGGGGATTTCTGAATTTTTCATACACCGACGAGAAGTTGACCCTTGTTAATGATGGTAAACTAATTTTGCAAACAGAATTACAAACGCCCGTTTCTGGAATCAAAGAAATCCATTTAAACCGAATAGCAATTTATCATAAAGATAAAACCGTACTCAATGAGGCAACAAAAGTTTTTTACGAAAAACCGCTAGAGCAAATTTCATTTTTTGATGTAGATCAAAATCGAATTAGTAGTAAAATTCAAATCATCGGATATCGCGATTTTCACAGAGAATATGATTACACCGCTTTTATGGATGCAGAAGGTAAGATGGGGTTGATTGACAAAGAAGGACAAGAACTCCTGATCAACGGAAAACCATTGCGCTACCTCTATATCGGACCATTTACTGCAGGAAGAGCGAGAGTGTGCCTTGGGGATAGATTAGTGGCAGATGCAAAAGGAGAACTAGAAGTTCCTGCCAGATATACCATCGGTACAGTAGACGAACTCTTGTCCGAATTCAATATGAAAAAAGCAGGAAGAGAGCACCATCGAGGAAAAAATAAAACTCCGATTTATACCTGGAATAATGAAGGTAGTTGCAAATGGGCTTACATTGATACAAGAGGAAATTTACTTTTCAAAACGAACTTCGATTACGTAGAAGATTTCAATCTAAGAAATGATCGTGCCTTAGTTTGTACAACCTTAGATAAAGGTTCAGGTCTAAAACCTAAAGCAGGTTTTAATATGATCGACAAAAATGGAAATGAATTGTTGGATATGGAGAAAGATTTGTTGAGTCTTGAATACAAAAACCTCAAAGATACAACTGCTTGTTTTCAATTCACCGTAGGAAAAACGCCCACATTTTATTTTAATCAAAAGGGACATCAGGTTTTTGTGAACCCAACTCGAATGCGACCATTCTCCGAAGGCCTCGCTATGTTCAGAGATACAAAAGAGAAGTGGGGTTTTGTTGATTCAACGGGGCACATACTCATAGAACCTCGCTATCAATACGCTAGACCATTTTCGGATGGCTTGGCACTGGTGGTAGATGATAGCGGTTACTGTAGTTTTATTGACAAGAAGGGAACAGTGGCATTCAAAACGTCTTTTACCAAAAAACAACAAATCGGAATCGGTGACTTTCACAATGGACGTTGTTGGTTTAAAGGAACGAAAGGTTGGTTTTGGGGTTGTTTTGACAAAAAAGGAAACGAAGTTTTAGCCCCTAAATATTTTTATAAAATTAAAGCAGCTACACTTCCAAAAGCCGCGGAGGCTTATGCTTTGCCCATGGATTTTATCAATGAATCGGCCACGTCTGTTCAAATGATCAACAAGGCAGGTAAACCTGTTGCAACAGTAATTGATCGAGATGGTAAGACCTTGATTGAACCAGAAAAATATTCTGAAATTGGGACAGTAGACAAACACGGCATCGCAAGCTACACGCTTTCTACAGGAAAAGAAAAAGGCTTGCTAAATGTCAACGGAAAGGTTTTGACCGAAGCGATTTATCTATCAATAGGAACGTTCAAAAATGGTTTTGCAAAAGTCCAATCAAAAAAAGAAAAATGGGGACTCATTGATCAGAGTGGGCAGGTCGTGTTAAAACCAGTTTATAAAAGAGTAGGTATAATGTCTGAAGGTTTAGTCGCCGTCGAAACACGAAATAGCCAAGGTTGGTATTTTGTCAATAAAGCAGGCCAAAAAATTATACCAGGTCCTTTTGAATCGGTCACCCCATTTCAGAGCGGAATGAGTTTCGTGAAATATAAAAAACAAGAAATCTTAATTGACAAAACCGGAAATAGAATACCGATTACCACAGGTAAACCACTTTTCTTCTCAGAAGGTATCTTGGGCATGGTTAAAAATCCATCTGCTAAAAAAAGAGATAGAATTTATTTCTATGCCGATGAAACCGGTAACAATATTTTGGGTCGTGACTTTGCAGAAATCACACCATTTCAATTAGGTATATCAAAAGTTCGTCGCCTAACACCCATCGTTCCCGGTGCCAAGAAAAGACGAGAACTGCTTGGCGCAATCAATAAAAGAGGTGTCATGGTTGTACCTCCAAAGTTCAGAAATCTACACCTCCAACCAGACGGAAATATTGTCATAAACCCACAACGCTTTTATGGGTTAGTTACGGTTGATGGTGAGGTCATTCTAGATCCAATCTACGATTTAATTACTTACTATCGAGAAGATCAAATCCTTAGAGTAGAGCAAGGCGAAAAAGTTGGTTATGCTGAGTTTAAAGACAATAAGCTGACTTGGATTTGGGAGATGACTTATTAGTCGATTACCAGTGGGGATCTTCATGACGAAACTTCGTTAGTTGAAAATACGCTCAAACAAACTGAACTAAAATAAAAAAATAAAGGTTCTTGTGAAAAACGAATAACACAAAAACCAATGAAACTTAAACGAAAAACACTAAACTACAAGAATAGCCCACAATCCCTAAATTGGAAAAACGGCCAACTAATCGATTGGGTTGGAGGTGGAAATATCTTTACTTTAAATGAAGAATTAATCCATTCGTCTCGAGGCTATGCTTACCGCTTCAATGATGCCATTCAATCTTCAAACGGAATCTATGCCGCTATCTATGAACGCTCAGGTACCAAAGCACTCCTCCTCAAAAACGGCGAAATTATTAGAGAAATTAATCGTTCTTATTATCAAGCTGGCGCTTACGAATATCCTGTCGCTTTCGCTCAACTAGAAAGTGGGCAACAGGTACTGATTCACTGCCCCAATGATTACAACAAAATCGAAATCGAAGATCTCGAAACGGGGGAATCATTAAGTCCCCAGATAGAACGTAAACCTGACGACTGTTTTCATTCTAGATTAAGAGTCAATAAATCGGGGACACATTTTATTAGTGCTGGTTGGCATTGGCATCCGTATGGAATGATGCAGCTCTACAATTTGCAAGATGCGATTGAAAACCCACTAGTTCTTGATAATTCCAATCCAATCATTCCAATTAATTCAGAAGTTTGCTCCGCAGAATTCCTTTCCGATAATCTTGTTTATATTAGCTCTACTTTTGAAGAACCGCTGGACGATGAAGAAGAGGATGAGAATTACCTAGAAGAGGGAGAACTCGGATTGTACAATATCCAAGAAAACAAATGGCTCAAAAAAGTAAAGCCAAAACGAACATTAGGCAATCTTATTCCTATTGATGAGAATTTTGTCATCGACATGTATGAACATCCAAAATTGATCGACACAAATACTGGAGTCGTTGTTCAAAAGATCGAAGAGATTGATTCAGCTAAGCAATGTTCCTCCATCGTTTGGGATGCTAAATTGCCACCAGTTGCAGTTGATCTTGAAAATAAACGAATCGCAATTGGTGGAATTAATAAGATAGAAATTTTGGAGGTAGAGTAACTCCTATGGAGGAATGACTTAAAACAAAAAAAATGCAACCTGAAATAAAAACAACTCCTTCTAAAAAACTAATCGGCATGCACATAGAAATGTCTTTAGTTGACAACAAAACATTCCAGTTGTTTAGTAGCTTCATGCCTTTGAAAAAGACAATACCAAATACAATAGGTAACAATGTTTTTGACTTGCAAGTTTACCCAAAAGATTATTATCAAAATTTTAGTCCAACTACTTATTTCACCAAATGGGTGTTAGTAGAAGTGAGTAGTTTTGATGCTGTTCCTGAAGGAATGGAACGCTTCGTTTTAGGATCTGGAGACTACGTTGTTTTTAAAGGAAAAACAACAGGAGATGCTAGCCGTATATTTACTTACATCTATACCGAATGGTTACCCAAATCTGACTTTGTTTTGGATGACCGACCACACTTCGATATTCTAGATGAAAAGCATCAACGTAAAGATCCCGATGCAGAGCAGGAAGTTTGGATTCCAATAAAGTCAAAAAAATAATCAATGCTAGAAATCATCGATCTATCTCAAGAAATATTTGGAGGGATGCCAGTCTACAAAGGCCTACCTGAAGTAAAGATGACCGTTCACAACACGCACGAGCAATGGGCTGGAATTGAAAATCCTACCACGAGTACACCAAGTGTTTACAAACTAGAGCTAGGAGAACATACTGGTACCCACGTCGATGCCCTCAATCATATGGGCCCTGAGCACAAAGCACATTCGATTGACAACATGCCATTGTCTATGTTTTATACCGAAGGTATCTGTCTCGATCTATCGCATAAAGGATTGAAAGAATTTATCGACATACTGGATTTAGAAGTTGCCTGTAAAAAAGCAAATCATCAAATCAAAAAAGGCGATACTGTTTTATTATACACCAATCATTACAGAAAACATTTTGGAACAAAAGAGTGGGGGAGCGGACCGGGTCTAACCGCAGCAGCTGCCCGCTGGCTAGGCAAGCAAAAAATCGCTGCATTCGGAGTAGAAACCTTGTCGCCCGGTATCTCTGGAATATCCAATAAGGAAGTCCACCAAATCTGTGGCGAACTAGCATTCACCCACTACGAGAACATGATCAACCTACATCTATTAATCAATCGAGGTCGCTTCCGTTTCATCGCCCTCCCGCTAAAAATCCGTGGAGGCACTGGCTCGCCGGTCAGAGCAGTAGCCATATTCGAAGACTAATCAAACTAGCTTGAAAAGTTTATACGTCATTAACCTAGGGCACTGCTCTTAATATTCAAACATGAAAATAGAACACTTGGCCATCTACACCCACGATCTAGAAAAAATGAAAACCTTCTACGAAACCTATTTTGCAGCAAAGGCTGGAGCGAAATACCATAATCCAACTAAAAAATTCAGCTCCTACTTCCTTTCCTTTGAAAGCGGATGCCGTTTAGAGATAATGCAAAAGCCAACAGTACAAAAAAATAAAAATGAAAGAAACCAAGAATACGAAGGACTAATTCATTTTGCAATCTCAGTAGGGTCTAAAGAAAGAGTAAATTCCTTAACGGAGCAGATTAGAAAAGCAGGCTATCCTATCATCGGAGAACCAAGAACAACCGGAGATGGTTATTACGAAAGCGTTATATTAGACCCAGAGAATAATCGAATTGAAATTACCATTTGAAAAATTTTGACTAACTTTATTTCTCAATTAACCAAAAAATACAATTATGGATCTCTGGAAAATGATCAAAGACTTCATCAAGAAAATATTATCAGGTAAAGAAAAACCAAAGGATAAAAGTTGAAGTTGCAATGTCAGTTTCAGTTTTCCCTCAACCGCAAAAGCACCCGTTCGATTTTTAGCTTAGCTAAAAATACCCTCTGCGTCTCCTAGCGTTCCACTACGATAGGAGGCATCTCTGCGCCTCCGCGTTCACCCCCACGCTATCAGGCAAGCAAGCTAGCAATCTCAATATCAAATTCAATTTCCCCTCAACCGTAAAAGTCCCCGTTCGATTTTTAGCTTAGCTAAAAATACCCTCTGCCTCTCCTTGCATCCCACTACGATTGCGGGCATCTCCGCGCCTCCGCGTTCAACCCCAGGCTATCAGGCAAGCACGTTAGCAATCTCAAATTCAAATTCAATATTCCCTCAACCGCAAAATCCCTCGTTCGATTTTTAGCTTAGCTAAAAATACCCTCTGCGCCTCCTTGCATCCCACTACGATTGCGGGCGCCTCCGCGTTCACCCCCACGCTATCAGGCAAGCACGCTAGCAATCTCAATCTCAAATTCAATTTCCCCTC
>CALGLS010000177.1 GCA_937959375.1 uncultured Saprospiraceae bacterium | reverse complement strand
TAGTTTCCTATGAAAATCAAGAGTTTATGGTTCTCGCTAACAATTTTTTAATGAGTTTAGCGAGCTAACTGAATTCTAAAATTGGACGCGAGGTTCATAAAACATTGATTTGTAATTAAATGGAAATTTAAACATGCTCTTAAATAGGATTGTTTCCTCGAAGTTTTTAAACAACTTCACTTAAGTGGTAAGACATAATTTATAACATGAAATATACAATTATTTTTCTTTTTCTTATTGGACTTGTGATCGCATCTTGCAATCAACAAGCAGTACCTCCTCCTCCAGTTTCGGAAGACCCACCAACAAAGGAACCTGAAATAAAAGTTGAGGCTAACAATATTGAAGTCATGGCCTTCGGTTCTTGTAATAAAATAGATTTGCCTCAGAAGTTGTGGTCTCCTATACTTGAAAACGATCCCGACCTGTGGGTCTGGTTAGGAGATATTGTTTACGCTGATACGGAGAACATGAATAAGATGGCGAATGATTATAAGCAGCAAAAAAATCTACCAGGCTATAAAGCATTCATTGAAAAATGTCCTGTTATCGGAATTTGGGATGATCATGATTATGGAATGAATGACGGAGGTAAAAAGTATGCAAAGAAAAATGCAAGTAAGAAACTATTACTTGGCTTTTTAGGGGTTTCTAAAAATGAAACAGTTTGGAAAAGACCTGGAGCATATCAATCGTATACCTTTGGTGAGCCAGGGAAAGAGGTGAAAGTTATTTTGCTAGACACCAGATATTTTAGAGATGATTTAAAAAGAACAATAGGACCCAATCGTCGGTATATTCAGAATGAACGAGGTACCATTTTGGGAAAAGAACAGTGGGCTTGGTTGGAAAGGGAACTAGAAAATAGTAGTGCTCAAGTAAACATTATCGCTAGTAGTATACAGGTTTTGTCAAACGAGCATCGTTTCGAAAAATGGGACAACTTTCCAAAAGAACGTTCTCGTTTGTTACGTCTAATTCAAAGTACAAAACCTAATAGAGCAATCTTACTAAGTGGAGATCGACATACCTCAGAAATTTCTAAAATTAAATTAAAAAAATTGCCTTACCCGCTCTATGAAATAACGTCAAGCGGTCTCACACATGCTCGCCCTAAACCAGAGGGAGAACTCAACAAATACCGAGTTGGAAAGTTAGTTGATAAAAATAATTTTTCTGTTTTAAAATTTGACTGGAGTCAGGAAGAAGTAAAAGTCAAAGTTGAAATTAGAGGTGAGCAAAATAAAGTTTATGAATCGCAAAATTTATTTTAGTCTAAGTGTATTTTTATTAATCATTGCTTTTTCAGAAGCCACCTCTGCGCAAGTTGACTTGCAAGATTCTAACCTACCTATCATCATCATTGATACGGAGGGAGCTACCATTTCGGATGAACCCAAAATAAGCGCTCACATGGGGATTATTGACAATGGAGTAGGGCAGCGCAATGCTATTTCTGATCCATTTAATGCTTATGATGGTCTTATTGGTATCGAATTTCGAGGCTCCTCTTCTCAACAACTTTATGATAAAAAATCAATGGCCGTCGAAACTCGCCTTGCTGATGGATCCAACAATAATGTAAGTCTTTTAGGAATGCCAGCAGAAAATGACTGGGTACTCTACGGACCATACGGTGACAAATCATTGATCAGAAATGCACTTGCTTACCAACTTGCCGGACTGATAATGGATTATGCTCCACGGACTCGATTTTGTGAAGTGATTATCAATGGGGAATATCGAGGAATTTATTTATTTACCGAAAAAATAAAACGAGATGACAATCGGGTCAATATTTCTAAACTTAAATTAGAAGACAACGAAGGTGATGAACTCACAGGCGGCTATATTCTAAAAATAGATAAATCTACTGGATCTGGAGTTGGCGGTTGGGATTCTAATTATCCTCCTCAATCAGGCGCTTGGCAATCTACCTACTTTCAATATCATTATCCTAAACCAGAGAACATTACAGATTCACAGCGTGATTATATTCAAGGTTTTATCAATGATTTTGACGATTTGATGCAATCACCTGACTTCGCAGATTCTATTTCTGGCTATAGAAATTACATAGATTATACTACGTTTATCGACTTTATTCTAATCAATGAAATGTGTAAAAATGTAGATGCATATCGCTTGAGTACCTTTCTTTATAAAGACAAAAATTCTGTCGATGGCCGATTAAAAGTAGGGCCAGTTTGGGATTTTAACCTCGGTTTTGGGAATGTTAACTTCTGTGCAGGACCCTCTCCTGAAGGCTGGGTACTCGATTATAACAGTATTTGCCCGGAAGATGGTTGGCTGATTCATTTTTGGTGGAAGCGCTTTATGACAGATGCTTTTTTTGTTTCGGAAATTAAAAAGCGCTGGAAAGAACTGCGCGAAAGTCTTTTTTCTGATGAAAGTGTTGTGGCTTATATTGATGAACTTGCTTCCGAAATAGACGAGGCCACAAACAGGAATTTTGACAAGTGGCCCATTCTAAATGAAGAAGTCTGGCCCAACTCTTACGTAGGAGGGTCGCATAATAATGAAATTTCGTTTTTAAAAGATTGGCTTTATGAGCGAATGGAGTGGATGGACGAAGCGTTCAACCAGTTAGAACCACCCTATCAAGGCATCGGTGAAGGAGCTGAAATATTGATATTTCCAAATCCTTTTCGTGATCAAGTCGTCCTTGAATTTGAAGCTCCATCCAATAGCAAAGTCACTATTTATCTATATGATGCACTTGGGCAAGTTATTGATTTTCAAGTTGTTGACCTCAGTGGAACTTTTTTTACTAATAGTTTTAAGCAACGTTACGGTTTCACTTGGTCTTCGTCATCACCTCCCGGCATGTATTTTTACTCCATTATCTATTGGGATGAAGTACAATATATGGGTAGTCTTCTGAAGTATTAAGGACTAGTGACTGTCACTTTGCTCTTGATTAATTTTGACACCTTATTTCTTCAGTTTGTAATTCCAATTGATATACAAAGCATTTCTATTGAAATTTGCCACTTTCTCTTTATTCATCTCTTTATTCATCTCTTTATTTTTGTTTGTCACAAATAACCGCATTTGTGTAACAGTTTTAAATATCTCAACTCTATGGTGTAAATTTTTTTTTTAAAAAAACATTGTATTAATATCTGACTTTCAACTGTTTAGATTGATTATTCATATGATGGGACAGATTTTCACTCCTTTTTGCTTAGTCACATTCAATATTTATTTATTAAAAATAATTACATATAAGGAAACTTATTACTTTGGTATATAGTATAGTCATTAAAGTTCACGATGTAATATTGTTAGAAATGTTACAGGTGAAATACTTTCTGCCTCATCGCCAACTGAGATTGTAGTTAGACAAGCTAGTTATTTAAGAGTATCATTTTTTAGAAAAAATAATAATATGTATAAAGGAACAATTGCCTTTAGTGCAAAGGGTCTGTTAATGGGCTTAATCGTTTTACTTTCAGTTTCAATAGCTGAAATAAATGCGCAATGCCCTAACATCCAAATTGTGGACCTAAGGGATACTCCGGGTTTTCCTCAAACTGATTTAATGAATGTTTGTGGTGATCCTGATACCTTGTCCTATGTTATTTTTACGGATGATCCGGGAGAAATATTAGGATTCGAAATGACCCTTAATATGGAAAATGGTATGAGGTACGCCGGTTTTGAAGATGTACATTATGGCGGATGTACAAGCATTTCTAACTCAAACCCAAGTCCCAATAGCCCTTCTTTTATTGCAACTGGAATAACCTGTGGGGATATCTTCATTGCCAACATAGGAGTGGAAAGCGATTGTTCAGCAGACATTGGAAATAAAACTTACTATATCGAAATCGAATATAGTTATACCTGGTTTCCTATATCTGGCCCACCTGTAGCCTGCGAAGGAGTATTTACAATAGGGGATGATTACAATAGTGCCATCAAGGTACCTGTCCTCAACATGTATAACCCTAGTCCAAATAATGCTACCGTAGTGTCATTGGGAACACCAGCTTGTCAAACCGTTCAAATTTCTCAGGATGGATTGGGAGCAGCACTCAATGAGCTGGACTTTTCAGTTAACGGCTTAGACCTTAGCCCTTCCAGTGTCATTTCTGTAAGCTCAATGACTGCGAATGGAATTGATATTTTTCCTGCTGCTCTTTATAATGCAGCGGACAGTACACTTAGTGTTTTGATTGATAGCACCTATTTTGTCGCCAATTCCAATCCCGCTCCAGCAGATGGAAAAATGAATACAGACGAAAGAGTAACCATACAAATATGTTACGAATCATCTACATGCCCTGCTTCTGCTAGCTTTGATTTTAATTATAAAACTTCCTTCGGATGTAATGATGAACTTTGTGAAATAACAAGCCAAAATTCAAAACTAAATATCAACCTAGCTGGATCATTACCACCCACTATTGTCGCTACTTTAGATAACGGCCCAACAATTTGCGGTATGGATGGTAGAGTTTCAGGAACAATTACAAACCCAAACCCAAATACTGATCAAACAGCTTATACAAATCTACATATCGGCTTTCAGGCATGTGGACTTGAATCAATCGCTTTTACTGATATTCTAGTAAATGGAACTTCCGTTCCGCTACTTTATACAATTATTGGTGATGATATTGATGTCGATCTTTCAACCAATACTGATCCAAATATAGGTTTACAAGATTTTGATGGTGATGGCTTTTATGATGATCTTCTTGGGGGATCTCCTCCTCTTAATATTTCTATAGATTTTGCAGTCGTTTGTAGTGCAAGTTCTTCGGAGTGTTCGGTTATCGCTTGTGACAATGTACAATTTTATGTAGACGGTGAAACCAATTGCGGTAAAGGATTTCAGGCTTTTCCTCCTACTGACTTTGATCTCTATTTTGGTCAGACAGATGTTTCTAATCCTACAGAAGTTCCGCTAAATTCTACAGGATCAGTAATCGGATATAATTTTGGAACATATAGTAACGATGGCGCACCACTAGCTAGTACTAATTCATCTACTCAGGAAATTACATTCTGTTATGAATTTGCTGCTATTAATATTAGTGAATGTGCTACCGCTCCCGAGGTGAAATATACCGCAGAAATATCTGGTCCGAATTTTATCGCTCAGGATTTTGAAGTGGTACCAGGGTCAGTTGAACTGTCAACTGATGGAGGAGCAACTTACAGTGCAGTTGCTGATGCAAATGTATCTCTTGATTCCATCAGCGATGGAGTAGCTTTGATGACAATTGATGCCGGTACAACCGACCCGCAGCTTTGTTATAAATATTCATTAAGGTTGGACGAATGTTCTTGTTCTCCTGCAAAATATATTTCTGTTGTACAGTCTGTGGTCTCAACCTGCGGTGATTGTGCCACCGATTGTGAAGTTGAAAAAGGTTGTCGAAATACTTTGTTTAGAGTAGATCCTGCTTGTACAGGTTGTACCTGTCTTGCTTCTTATACAGAAGAAAGTACCCATAGATTGAACTATGGTTATGCTGATAAAGCAATGACTACTAAATTAACCAGAGCCGATGTGCCTGCAGTTGATACAAAGCGATTTATGCCCGGTGATACATTAGAGCATTGGGGCTCTCTGGAAATTTTATCCCAAGATATTTTGGATGATCCGATCTATTGGTCGATAAATTGGTATTTGTACCCTTTGGCAGGAGGCTATTCAATAGCAGACATTTTGCCCTTGTCAATGGATGGTTCGGCTTCTGTTCTGGATTCTGTTATAGTTGAAAATTTAGACGGATCTTATTATGCAGTAGACTTTGCAACACTTGCAGGATGTGCAGAAGGCGGTACAAGATCAAATTATCATTCCTATAATTCTACAATCGGGGAATACGACTGGATGGATCATACTGGTGATTCACGGGATTGTACTGGTGGATATCACAATAGTCATGATGGTTTGGATAACAATTGGTTTTATATTCAATTGTTTAATTACGACAGAATGAAATCCTGTAATGCAACGAACCCGGCATTAGGAACCAGAAAAGATTGGGGCGAAGGGGATTGCTTAAATGAATTTATTGCAACCTACGGAATTGAAGTGGGTTCAAAAATAAGTTTTAAATTTAGAGTTCCATTAATTAAAAACCCTTACAGAGAACAAGCAAAAGCTTTAGGACTGGCACCCCCTGAAAATCCAGCTATGCGACTTTATCCCGCTTCGTATTTTTATGGAGCAGATGACATCTCGGGAGGTGCGGCCTGGTGTCACTCTTATCTTGGATCTACTTGTCGTACTTACGAACCAATTTTTGGAACCTGCGCAGGTGAATTGTATTCCAAAACCGATATTACTCTAGATAATTGTGGTGGTACAATTGAACACACTTTTGCACTCAGTGACTTTCCTGGTGATATTGGCGATCCTTGGTTTTCAGCTGAATATCGTCCATTGCTGGAATTGTATGATATAGAAGTTCCTGTTTATTCTCCTTTAGGATATTGTGCAAATGCTAATGTAGATCAAAACGGAGTTGTAACTCCAATTACTGTTAGCTCATCAAGCAACATGAATTGTAGCCCGCTCGCAGGCTATAGCGATGACCTGTGCTCTGTCGATACAAGTACTCACGGATATCTAACTTTTGATCTTTTCTCTCAAGGAGTAAAAGGTCTGGGAGTTGGCTTAGGCAATTGCGATACAATCAAATTATCATACGATTATTGTATGCTTTGTCCTGCTCCTCTTACTAACTTATTAGATTATCAGATATCCATTGATTGGTGTTTTACAGGTCATAAACCAGATGCTTGTACCAAGTTAAATACCGTTTGTACAAATTATAATGCAGGAACCCAAGCAACCTCTTACTGCGATGAAGCGGGTTTATCCAACGGTACCAACTATTTTAATTATTACAATTTAGATACAATTTATTGTAAGGATAATGAAACTGGAGGCGTCGTCTTTATTGATGAATCTGCTGTAGTTCCGGCTTTACCAGTAGTGGTCACTAACCTTGGCTCTAATTTACTCGCTTCTGTTTCGAATGGTGTAAGCGAAGAAATACAGCCCATTGAAATTTGTAATAATGATCCGCTTCCGCAAAACGGATTGTCAGCCTACGTTACCGTTCCAAATGCAGTAAAGTTTGTCAACGCTTATTCTGACGCAGCAGGCACAATGCCTCTTTTGGATTCCTTAGTCTCCGATGATGGCTCCACTAAAAGTTACTTAATTTATTTAGACAGTATCTCATTACAATCGGGAAGTTGTATCACTTATTATGTAGGTACTACACTTTTATTTTGTCCTGCTCCCGGCAGTGATGCACCTACTGTATGTACAGGAGGAAGTGCCGGATGTACAAGTGCTGCGGTAAGAGCTGCACTCGGTGGTGGTGGTTCCTCATGTGGTAGTGGAGAAGTCTGTTACGTTTATACTTTTGGGGAAACCGGATTGCAAACAGAATGGTTTTCCATGCCTACAACTATTGATCTTTGTGAAACTTTTACACTTCATGTAAGAGTCAAGAACGTTAAACAACTTACGCTGCTCAATCTCGATCCTACTATTTTACTCCCAGATGGTTTGCAGATAACTCCTAATACCTGGGAAGTTGCTTACCCTGGTGGTTCTTCTGGGGCTGCTGGTAATTTTGGAACCTGGACAAGTGTAGTAGATCCGGATATCGTTATTGGGGATGTCTACAGTTGGTCTGACGATGCGCTTTGGCAGTCATACATTGATACGGATGGCTTAGCTGGTGTTTCAGCTCAAGATGATTCCAATAAAGTAGCATTTAGATTTCAGGTAACAACACTTTGCGATCAATTTCTTTCAGGTGCTAAAGGAAAAACAGAAACAAAAGCTACTGACCCTTGTTCCCCTGAATTATTATCTTCGGGAGTAGTAGAAACACCTCAGCTAATTATAAACGGTGCTAATCCAGCTGATTATGCACAATTGCTAACTGTTGCCAGCCCTAAGGAATTATTCTGTATGGGACTCGATAATGAATTTGGTCTTACCGCTTTAAATATTTCTGATTATCCCACTACCGATAGTGTGGTTACATGTTTATCAATTCCAACTACAGATCTGGACTATGTACCTGGATCCGTTGTTTTCTCAAATGGTTTCACTCCAGCATGGATCACAGAAACACTCGTCGGTTCTAACATGGAAGTTTGCTTCCATTCTCCTGTATTACCTGTAGGTGAAAGTTGGACGGTCAACTTTCAAGCGGCTTTACTCACTACTGCTTCTTGTGGAGATATTTTAGTCGGGGCAGATATTAAGAGTGTTGTCAACACGGTTGACTGTGTCACAGGTCCCGCCTGTGATGTTTTTGTCCAAAATAGTATTAATCCGGGAATCTTCCTCGAACGAAAACCAAGGCTCGAAACAGTAGAGCAAAGAATATCAGCTGACTGTTCTGCTGGTGATGACCCGGTGCAAATTTGCTACGAAATTGATTTTGCAAATCCAGGTCCGGATTTTTCCGGAAATGTTAGAGTTGGTATTCATGATGATGTACTGGGAGATGCAATCTTGGATAGCTATGATGCAGAATTGAATGGAATGGACCATACGGTAAGCTTATTACATGGCGATACGATCACGATCACTGCTTGTCTCGATGTTGCTGCAATTCAATCATGTCCGATTATTGTTAAATCGACATTTGATTCACCTTGTGCCTGCGATCACGAACAAACGCCATATCAAACTTTAGAACCAACATTCATTGCTGAAATTGATGACTGTACTGTCTTGTGTACAGGTCAGCCACTTACTTTTTCTGCCTGCGGTGACTTTACATTTTCATTAGATCCTGCAGCTGGAGGTACTATAACGGATGATGGATCTGGCAATATGACAGTTGCCTTAAATCCTGGGTTTGGCGTTACCTCAGCGGTTAACTTAACCGTCACAGGTACACAAGGAGAATGCCCGGTTTCTGTAACAAAACAATTAAAATCAATCGGCACCTTTGTCCCAACCGATAAGTCAGCTGAAATTTGTGAAGACGATTGCGTCGACTTAGATTTAGAAATTCCTGCCGACTTAGAAGGTGGTGCCATCATTACTTGGACTCCTGCATTCGGTTTAGACGACCCAACATCTGCTACGCCCACTGTCTGTAATTTGACAGCGGACACCACCTACAATGTTGAAATAAAATTCAGCGATGCTTGTATTTACAATATTACTTATACTGTTAATTACAATGAAAAAGCTGACATTGTAATTGCATCAGAAGACTTCTGTTTAGGTTATGAAAATGGTGTTTTAAGCGGACCTGCTGGTTACACAACCTACGAATGGTATTCCCTTCAAAGTGGTTTCGAAATTTTAGAAGGAGTAACCACAACCAATTCATGGAATGGACCTTCAGTTGGTGGCGATTATTTTCTTAAAGGCTACGTGACGGGAGTATTGTGTCCCTTTGTTTCCAGTCTAATTAATGTAGTACCACTAGAATGCGTTGACTTGGAAGTAGATAAAGTAATTTGTGATCTTCCAAATATTCCAACCATTGGAGATACAGTTACCTATTGTATTTATGTATGTAATCTCCGTGACCCTGATAATGGTTTGCAATATGATGTAGATAATGTAGTAGTTGAAGATGCATGGCCACCAGATTTGGTTTATCTGGATTATACATCCTCCCAAGGTACTTATGCCCATTTATCACCAAATGGTACCTGGTCAATTCCATATATGTCAACTGGGGCCTGTGATACCCTGACCATGAGAGGTAGAATTATTGATTACGGATCTATCGAAAACACAACACAAATTACTGCAGCTTCGGAAACAGATGTTGACTCAGATGTAAATAACGAGGATGGTGATCAAAGTGAAGATGATGAAGATAAAGCAATCTTTGAGGTTAAGCCTTTCGATTTAGCATTGACTAAAACAATTTGCCCTACCCAGGTTTTACCAATCACAAACCTTGGACAAACAGTAGATTACTGTATTACTGTGATTAACCAGGGAGGAGTAAATGCTTATAATGTTGAGCTGACAGATTACTTGCCAACAGAAATAAGTTTATCTGATCCGGATTGGATTGATAATTTAGATGGTACTGTTACCTATCAGTTTATTGATAGCATACCTGTGGGTACCTCGGTTACAGTTCAATTAACAACTACACTGCTTAGTGTACCATCTGCGCCTGTTGTTAACCTTGCGGAAATAAGTGAATACGAAGATGGAGACGGAGATACACCCCAAGACTTTGATTCAAACGCGGATAACAACCCAAATAACGAAGGTCCGGTTGATGATGGAACCACTGATAGTTCCAATGGAGATGAAGATGATTCTGACCCGGCTTCTTTCTATCCGAATATTGTTGATTTAGCACTGAAAAAAGTAAGAGTTGGTTCTGGACCTGTTGCTGTAGGCGATGATATTACCTACAACATTACAGTCTATAATCAAGGAACAGTTGCAACAACAAATATTTTAGTAAACGAATATATTCCAGCTGGCTTAGCCTTAAACACAGCACTTTCACCAGGTTGGACCCCCGTTGGAACCAATGCAACTTATACTGAAACTTCAACACTGGCATTAGGCGATTCTGCTGTTATTTCTGTAACGATGACAATACAGCCTGGAGCGAATGCCAGTAATCTTAGAAACGTTTCTGAATTAGGATACTTCGAAGATACTTCAGGAGCAGATGTCTCCAGCATGGATATTGACTCCAACGCAGATAATGATCCTAACAATGATGGTGACATGGAAGATAATGCCACCGATGGTACCAATGGAGATGAAGATGATTCTGATTATGAAGATTTACCAGTCTTCGATTTGGCTTTAAAGAAAACCGTATCTACGCCTCCCTCATACTCGTATGGTCAAGTGATACAATTTGATTTGACAGCCTATAATCAGGGTAACATGGATGCCCACAATATTGAGTTGATAGACTATCTGCCTTGTGGTTTTGTTTTTGCAAATACGAATACCGCATGGACCTATGATGCGACTACGCATTCTGCTACACAAATCATTTCAGATGTGACTCCGCTACAACCAGGAGATAGTATTGTTGTGTCGATTGAGTTGACTGTACAGCCTTGTGCCGAAAGTTATGCCTATACAAACTATGGTGAGGTTGTGGGCGCTCAAGACGAAAACGGTACTCAAATGGATGATATCGATTCCACACCAGACAACGATAACTTCAACGATACAGGTGGAGAACCAGGAGGACCTAATGATGATTCTACGGATAGTTCTAATGGAGATGAAGATGATTCTGATCCGGCTATGATTCAGATATTTGACCTAGCTTTCAAAAAAACAGTAACAACACCTACACCATATACAGCCGGAGGACCAATGGCTTTTGATCTTTGGGTTTATAATCAGGGCTCAGAGCCGGTAACAAATGTTACTATAAGCGATTATGTTCCTGCTGGATATGATTATGACAACTTAGCAGTTTTAAATTCATCCTGGATGGGTTCTGCTCCGACACCAACGACCTTGACACAAACAGTTGCTACTACAATACCATTGAATCCGGGCGATAGTCTAATGGTTCCTTTGGAATTAATTATCGGAGATTATATGGGAGCGGATGGCTGGAGTAATGTAGGAGAGATCAGTAGTTTTCAGGACACAACTGGAATAGCTCAAAATGATATCGATTCTACACCAGATAGTGATCCTAATAACGATGGTACGATGGAAGATGATGCAACTGATGGCACCAATGGAGATGAAGATGATTCTGATTTTGCGCTTCCACAAATTTTCGATTTAGCTATGAAAAAGGTAATCATTACACCTGCACCTTATAGCTATGGTCAAACAGTAGAGTATGGAATTACAGTATATAATCAAGGAAATGTAGATGCCTACAATATTGAAGTAGTGGACTATCTGCCATGTGGATTTGATTTCGATTTGACCAATAATAGTGCATGGACTTATGATGCAGCTACAAATGATGCAACTCGGACGGTGTCTACAGTGGTACCATTACAACCAGGTGATAGTATTACAATGAGTATCAATCTCATCATGGTACAATGCGGTTCGGGTGGATCTTATACCAATGCTGCTGAAATCTCTGGAGCAACTGATGAAAATGGTGTGCCACAAAATGATGTTGATTCTGCCCCAGACAATGATCAATACAACGACGGTGATGCAGAAGATGATGCAACTGATGGAACCAATGGAGATGAAGATGATGCTGATCTTGCGATTATTCAGATATTTGATTTGGCTCTATCCAAAGTGTTATTGACTCCTCCTCCTTACGATGTGGGAGATCAATTGATCTTTGAAATAACTGTTCTCAATCAAGGTTCCGAGCCGGTTACAAGTATAGATATCAATGATTATGTTCCATCTGGTTACATCTTTAATGGTGGAGGTCCTATAAATGGGAATTGGGTTGGAACCGGACCATCTCCAACTACTTTAATTCAATCATTACAAGACCCATTCACCTTCTCGAATCTTGTTTTGGAAGCCGGAGAATCAGCCACAGTTCAACTTCAATTGGAATTAGCGGCTACCGCTGGTTTAAATGATTGGATCAACGTAGGAGAAATCAAAAGTTTCCAGGATACAAATGGAGGGATGCCAGTTGATATCGACTCCACACCAGATAGTGATCCGAATAATGACGGAGATATGGTCGATAATGCAACGGATAGTCAAGATGGTGACGAAGATGATTCTGACTTTGCAGTGCCTGAAATCTTTGACTTAGCATTAAAGAAAGTAGTAGTAACACCTGGTCCATATGCTTATGGTCAAACGATTCAATTTGGAATCACCATTTATAATCAAGGAAATGTAGATGCCTATAATGTAGAAGTGGTAGATTACCTGCCATGCGGATTTACATTCTCTTCGTCTAACACGGTTTGGGCTTATAATGGAACCACAAATGTTGCAAGTCAAACGGTTGCTACGGTAAGTCCAATTGAACCCGGAGATAGCTTAAATATTTACATTTCTGTGGATGTCCAATCTTGTTCAGAAAGTAATGCGCACTCCAATACTAGTGAGATTGCAGGAGCAACTAAGGAAGATGGAGAACCACAAGATGATGCAGATTCGAATATGGATAGCGATGCTTCTAATGATGGTAATGCTACAGATGATGCAACTGATGGAACGAATGGTGATGAAGATGATTCTGATATTGCGATTATTCAGGTATTTGATTTGGCATTAACCAAAGTATTAGTTACGCCTCCATCCTACACTTTCGGGAATACACTTGAATTTGCAATCGAAGTCTGTAATCAAGGTTCACAGCCAGTTGGTGATGTTGAGGTAAGTGACTATGTACCTCTTGGATATACTTACGATCCGGCATTGAATTTAGGATGGGTAGGATCAGGCCCAACACCAACAACATTGACTTATACTTATAATACAGCAACAATAAATCCGGGTGATTGCTTCACCCTTCCATTATTCTTGAAATTAGATGGAGGTAGCTCCGCAGACGATTGGAATAATGTTGGAGAGATCAGCAACTTCCAAGATACAAACGGAGTGACGCAGGCCGATGTAGATAGTAATCCAGATAGTGATCCGAATAATGATGGTGATATGACGGACGATGCTACTGCTGGTGAAAATGGAGATGAAGATGATTCCGATTTTGCAGGTCCAACAGAGGTTATTGTTCCAATGATCGCGAATGTCAAGACTACCTCTAATACCCAGATATTGCCAAACGGTAATTTAGATATCACTTTCGAAATAGGAGTTAAGAACACCGGGATGTTTGATTTGACGAACCTTAGTTTGATTGACGATTTGTCTACTCAACTGGGAGCCGCTTATGTCAATATCTCCGGAACAACACCAAATGTTGCCCTACTGGCGAGTACAGCTACTTCCACCCCTACGCTGAATTTGGCCTTTAACGGAAATGGTAATAATGACATCTTCGTAGGTGCGCCAACAGACTTATTGAAACCTGGAGAGATAGTGAAAGTAATGATCATTGTTGAGATTGATCCTGAAATGGCAACATGGCCATTGCAAAATCAATCTACGGCTTCAGGAGAAGGTCTGGATGAAAATGGTATGCCTCTACAAGATGATTTAGCCAACCCAATCACAGTAAATGATCCTTCCGATTCCGGAGCAGATTACGATGGTGATAATCCAGGTGAGCCTGGTGATCAGGGAACAACTGATGATCCTACAGAAATTACCTGCATACCTGCCAACCCAATAATTAC
>CALGLS010000176.1 GCA_937959375.1 uncultured Saprospiraceae bacterium | reverse complement strand
TAAATCAAAAGCAACAATGAAAACAAAACTATCTCCACTCCAAATTCTTATCAAAAAAATAACTTTTTATTTACTCTCCGCTTTATTCATTTTTTCCTTTTCGGATTGCAAAACGAGCAATAGCAAAAAAATAACGACCATTAATAATACGGTTCTAGACAGTCTATCTGCAGCTTTTAGTTTACCGAATCCGGGGATTAGTTATATGGTCATTAAAAAAGGGGAAATTGTATTAGAGAAAAATATGGGATATGCAGATATTGAAAATAAAATCAAAGCGAGCTCAAAAACCAATTATCGTCTTGCATCTATTTCCAAGCCATTCACCGCTGTTGCGATACAGAAACTCATCCATCAGGGTAAACTTACTTACGAAACAACTATATCGGAGATATTTCCAAATTTTCCGGAGTATGGAGATAACATTACAATTGCTCATTTGCTTACCCACAGGTCAGGAATTATTGAATACAATCAATTTGTAGTTGATAAAGAACAATTATCAGATGAAAAAGTGCTAGAGGGTTTAATGTCAGTTAATACGATCAATTCACAACCTAATGAAATATTCGCTTATCGAAACTCAGGATACGCGCTTTTAGCTCAAATTATTGAAAAAATTACATCAAAAGAATTTGAAGATTTCATGAATGAGGAGCTATTTCTTCCTGCAGGAATGAAAAATACCAGTCTTTACCAAGAAGGAAAAACAATTCCAAACAGAGCTTTTGGCTATACCGTAGAGGATGAAGGCTCAAATAAAACAGATCAAGGAGCAACCACTGCTGTTAAAGGCGATGGTTGTATTTACAGTTCGCTTTCTGATTTATATTATTGGGATCAAGCATTGTATACGGATGTCATTATTCCACAGTCAATGCTGAATGATGGCCTTTATGGATTTGACAAAAATGGGAAGACAGACAAGAAAGGTTATGGATACGGTTGGGGAATTAATTATCATGGAGACATTAAAATAGTTGAACACACTGGTGCCTCATATGGATTTACAAATCACTATATTCGAGTTCCAAGCCTTGAAATTTCTGTTGTTGTATTTACAAACAGATACTATCCTTTTTACGAAAACCTGAACTTCAACAATATAGCATATACTTTACTAAGAGAATATTCTGACGGTGTTATCGATCTTGTTCAATAATTTTTTTTTGCAAGGCAACCAACCTATTCACTCATCTTTCCGTTTACATTTATGAAAGATACTTCTGTTAAAAAAAATTAGGTTGAATTATGAAAAAGTTAATACTCTTTTTGATTGTAGGCACATTTTTATCTTGTTCAAAAGATGATAAAAAATCATTTGATTTCTTAGATTGCAATGAACATACAGCAAACTACAATAACTATAACGGCGAAGAAATAGGATGTCATTTCTACTATACGCTCACTGAATATAATGGCCAACAATTTATTGAACTAGGTGCTCATTGTGCAGATTTAGCAAGGCCATTTGTAATAAATGAAAACTGTGAAGACATCTGTGCCGAATACCAATACGATCAAAACTCACCTTGTGGAAAATATTTAAGTGGCCGAGAGATCATTGAAATCATTCTGATAGAAAATTAATGCCTTTGAACTCCAAGATTAAATAATTCGTCTTCATATCTGACATGATTAATATCACGCAATACCTATCCCGAATCAAGTTCAACGAAATTCCAAAAACAAATCTCCAAACACTTTTACAACTACAAAGATCTCATCTCCTGAATATCCCATTTGAGAATCTAGACATCCACAACAACATCCAAATTCGTTTAGACATCAATCGCGTTTTCACGAAAGTGATTACCAATGGAAGAGGTGGATTCTGTTACGAACTCAACGGGTTGTTTCATCAACTATTAGTCGCATTGGGCTTCGAAGCCAAATTAATTACTTGCCGAGTGTACAAAAAAGAAACAGGATTTGGAAAGGAACATGCGCACATGGCCGTGCTTGTAAAATTGGAAAATGAAGACTATTTATGTGATGTCGGATTTGGCGATTTCGCCATGGAACCTCTTGTCTTGAAACTGGGTCTTATTCAAAAGGACCTAAAAGGTAATTTCCAAATTGACCAATACGATGATAGCCACCTTCAAGTGAGTAAATGGGGCTTGGATGATTCCAAAAGTAAAAAGGTACTGACGCCAGAATATATTTTCAGAAAGACAGCAATGAACTATTCCGACTTTGAGGAAATGTGTCATTATACACAGACCAGTTCCGAATCGCATTTCACACAAAAGATCATCATCACAAGACCAACGCTAACTGGTCGAATATCTTTGACAGGAGATTCCTTAAAAATAACTGAAGGTGAGCAGATAGATAAACAAATGTTGAAGGAGAATAGCGAATTCGACGATTTGTTATTCAAACATTTTCATATACGTCTGTAAATCTTAGGTTTAAATCATAAAAAAGGCTTAAAAAGTAAACGATAGAAGCAAATATCCCCACTTTTCTAATAGAATAAACCTACCTTTGCACCTTATTTAAGTCCTTCGGCAGAAAATCATGTGCTGTACTCAAGCGTTCCCCGCAAAAAACTAGCGGGCAGGTTTTAAAACAACCAATACCTTTATTGCTTTAAATGATTAAATTGTCAGGGATAAATTTTGAAGCGATTAATGCTTCATTTTAAAATTATCATTTTGACAACATTTAAAGAACTGGGCCTCTCAGAAGACATTCTGAAGGCTATCACCGAACTTGGATTCGAAAAACCTACCGAAATCCAACAACAAGCCATTCCTACACTTATCAATGAGGACACCGATATGATCGGTCTTGCTCAAACTGGAACAGGTAAAACTGCTGCTTTTGGATTGCCGCTATTGCAGCGCATCGATCCTTCTAAAAAGTATACACAGGCACTCGTACTCGCTCCTACTCGTGAGCTGGGACAGCAGATTGCTGACCAACTTTACAAGTACAGCAAATATATGTCTCGTGTAAATGTACTCGCCGTTTATGGTGGTACACCGATTTACAATCAAATCAAAGACCTTCGTAAACCTACTCACGTCATCATCGCTACACCTGGTCGTCTCATTGACTTGATCAAACGTAAAGCTGTGAATCTTGAGCAACTAGAAATGTTGATCCTAGATGAGGCGGATGAGATGTTGAACATGGGTTTCAAAGAAGAGATTGACGAGATTCTGAGTTATGCATCTGAAGACAAATACACTTGGTTGTTTTCTGCAACTATGGCAAAAGAGATCAAGAAGATCGTCAAAAAATACATGGACGAACCTGTTGAGATCAAAGTAAATACGAAGAACGAAGTAAATGCGAATATTGAGCATCAATACGTTTTGGTTCGCAACCATGATAAGATGGAAGCGATGACTCGATTCATTGATTTGAATCAGGAATTGCGTGGTGTGGTTTTTTGTAGAACAAAACGGGACACACAAAATCTTGCAGAAGATTTGATGAAGGCTGGCTATCGTGCAGATGCACTACATGGTGATCTTTCACAAGCTCAGCGTGATCGCGTGATGCGTCGTTTTAAAGCACATGATTTAAAGGTATTGATTGCAACGGATGTAGCTGCACGTGGAATTGATGTAGATGATTTGACACACGTTTTCCACTTCACCCTACCCGATCAAAACGAATATTATACACACCGATCTGGTCGTACTGCACGTGCAGGTAAGAAAGGTATTTCGATTACTTTTATTAGTGGTCGCGAAACGTATCGTATCTACTCACTGGAACGTCAGTTGGGTATTGAATTTGCGAAAGTTAGAATCCCTAGTAGTGAAGCAATTGCGGAAGCAAGAATTGAACGTTGGGCGCAAGGTATTATAAAAACAAAAACCAAGGGTCGTATCCATGAAGAGGCTTTTGAAAAAGTAACCGAACTTTTTGAAGAACTGACTAAAGAAGCTTTGCTTAAAAAGTTATTGGTTGGCGAACTTGCAAAACTAGGTAGCGGAACGGATAAAGACTTGAACGACTTTGAATCGCGTGGCGGTGGTCGTGACCGTGGAGGACGAGGTGGTCGCGGTGGCGGCGGATTCCGTCGTGGCGGTGGCGGAGGAAGAGGCCGTGGTGGATATGGAGGTGGTGGCGGTAGACGTCGCAGCTCTGATCGAGACAGAGGTGGTGACCGAGATAGAGATCGCGATAGAGACAGAGATCGTAGTGATCGCAGCGATCGTGGTG
>CALGLS010000175.1 GCA_937959375.1 uncultured Saprospiraceae bacterium | reverse complement strand
CAGAGGCGAAAAGACAGATGTTTGTGTTGAACGATGCTCATTTTTTTAGGAATAGCAGAGCTATTGCTGAATAAATAGCAGAAGTACAACGCAAAATATCG
Source organism: uncultured Saprospiraceae bacterium (assembly GCA_937959375.1). GTDB lineage: Bacteria > Bacteroidota > Bacteroidia > Chitinophagales > Saprospiraceae > CALGLS01. The sequence goes on along the minus strand of CALGLS010000175.1, from coordinate 11,058 downwards.
CTTTTGAAGGCATGAAATATGAATTTTAAACATACTCTTATTTCGGTAAAAAGAGAGTCTCTGTGTGAGGCGATCTCATTTAAAAAATTGTAAATGGAAATAATTTATCTCTTAATCGGTCTGCTAGTAGGTGCCATCGCAGCTTGGTTGATAGCCAAATATCGGTTTACCTCCTTAAGTAATAGCATCCCCTATGATTTGGTCAATGAAAAGTATGTACTGAAAGAGGTACATGAGGCGCTTCAGCAGCAGGCTGATTTGTTTCGAGATGATTTGCTTGACAAGGAAAAAGAAATTCGGGAAAAAAGTATGCAGCTTTCTGCTGAACAACAAAACCGAATGAATATGGAGGAACGATTGCGCAATCAAAAGTCAGAAGTTAGTGAGTTGCAGGAGCGTTTCCAAACTGAATTTGAAAATGTAGCCAATCGATTACTAGAAGAAAAGAGTCAACGCTTCGCTGCTCAAAATCAAAAACAACTCGGTGATATTTTACTTCCTTTAAAAGAAAAAATAAAAGATTTTGAATCGGGTATTGAGAAAAGATACTTGGAAGAAACCAAAGATAAAGTTTCCTTGAAAAAGGAAATCGAACAATTGCGTGAACTCAATATGCAACTCAGTCAAGATGCAAACAACTTGGCGAGTGCACTAAAAGGAGATAATAAAAAACAGGGAGATTGGGGCGAATTACAATTAGAAATGTTGCTTGAAAAAGCGGGGCTAACAAAAGACATTCATTTCATAACACAATCTTCTTATAAGGATGATGAAGGAAAAGACAAACGTCCAGATTTCATTATCAACCTCCCAGGCAAAAAGCATTTGATCATTGACTCCAAAGTCTCTTTAGTTGCCTATGAGAAATATTTTAATTCCGATAAGGAAAAGAAAAAAGAAAAGCATCTAAAATCACACATTGATAGTGTGCGCAAACACATCAAGGATCTAAGTAGTAAAAATTATCAGAATTTATATCAGGTTAACTCTCCTGATTATCTTTTATTATTCGTTCCGATAGAACCTGCATTCTCTTTGGCAGTTATGCATGACTCCCAGCTTTTCACGGATGCCTTAGATAAAAATATTGTTATCGTTACGACCTCTACCCTCTTGGCTACAATGCGAACAGTTTCTTTTATTTGGAAACAAGAAAAACAAAAACGATCTGTTTTAGAGATTGCACGACAAAGCGGAAAGCTTTACGATAAGTTTTGCAACTTCGTAAATGATCTAAAGACGATCGGTTCTCGTATCGATTCTGCGCGCAACGCCTATGAAGATGCCATGAACAAATTGACTGATTCAAAACGCAAAGGAGATACCCTCATTGGTCGAGCCGAAAAGATCAAGGAACTAGGGGCAAAAGCAACCAAATCCTTACCTGAGGAATTGATTGAGATTAGCAAGGAAAATAGTTAAACGTTCAACTTATTTAGCTTTACGCAAAACCATTCAATTTCAGACTACCACATTTCTAGTATATTGCTATTTTATCTTTTTAGCATGTGTTGTAATTTACCTGTTTCTAGGACACATAGCGATAATTCGTTTTTTGATTTAAACTCAAAAACGCCTATATTGCGACGTCTTTTTTACCATACAGAAAGACGTTCCCCCTTTCACAAAACCAATAGAATTTCCCACTAACCGGTATCTTGCTACAAAACCATCCGTTTGTTTTATAGCAATTCTCTTACATTTTTTTTTGACAAAGAAGTTATTTCTATTTTCCTACTACCTTCTTGCTAGTTGGTTTTTATAAATAATCTCTAACCATAAACATACAAACTAAGACATGAATACCCTTCATCGCTCACTATCCTTATGGATATGCACCATTGTTTTATTTTTCAGTTATTCTACTTTAGCTTTAAATAATACGACATCCGCAATAGTAAGTGGAGTTGATCTAATTGAGTTTCCTCAAAAAAATCAACTTTACCCAAGAGACCTTTCTACGAATCAAGCAAGCATCACTGTTAGCGGTACCGTACAAGATTATTCTGGTTACGACGAAATGCGTGTAAAAGTACACCGAGATGGCGTGCTTCAAAATACCTTCAGTCAAAGTTTAAATTACAGTAATGATGAAGCTAATTTTGAAATTACATTCAACATCACGGCAGAATTAAAAAACTATACCGTTGAATTATTCGGTGTAGAAAATGACGACGAGCAATTCGAAGCTGTGGTCAATAACGTAGTAGCAGGTGATGTATACATGATTAATGGTCAGTCCAATGCACAAGCTAACTCAGCAAGTCATCAAGATGATTTCAATCCTTTTGCAAGAACTTACTCTAACGGTGGTAGCTGGTTACCTATCAATCAAGGTTTACCTGGCATGTGGGGAGCTCGAGTTGCTAAAACAATTATTGAAAATCACAATGTACCAGTTGCCATTATTAATCAAGCAGAAGGAGGAAAACCAATTGCTTTCTTTTTAAAAGATGCACCTGCAGATGGTGGTGGTACCAATAACTATGAAGATTTAGAAAATCGCCTAAACGCTGCTGGCGTACAAGATGATATCCGCGCAGCTATTTGGTACCAAGGTGAAAGTGATGGTTGGGACTTATCCATACAAGAATACAAAGATGCTTTCAATGCGTTATACAATGATTGGAATCAAGACTATTCCATCGAAAGATTTTACCTGTTCCAAATCGTTGGATTCGGTTGTAATGCTCCTAATCCATTTATTTTTGAGGCACATCGACAATTAGCAAATGATATTAATAATCTAGAAATCATGTCGAGTAACAATGCCAATCACGATGGCTGCCACTTCGAATACTACGGCGGATATGATGTACTGGGTGATAGAATGTATGGCCTTATGGCAAAAGATTTATATGGTCAAAGCGATTACGAAGTTGAGTCAGGTGATGTCCTTGAGGCAAATATAGTTGGTGATGAAATCATTATTGAAATAGAAAATGTAGCAGGACTTAACGTAACTGGTTCTCCATGGGCTGATTTTGATTTGGGGTCGGCCAATGCATGGGTGACGGGTGGTTCTGTTTCTGGAACAAACATTCATTTGCAAATTGAAGGAGACATCAGTTCTGCGAATTATGTTTCTTATTATGGACATTCAGGAAATGCAGATGATTGGATTACCAATACAACCGGAGTGGGTCTTTTATCATGGTTTGATTTCCAAGTATTTGGAGGATCGGGCGAAAGCAATGAACCAAACTGTGATGATATTATTGTTTCGAGTACCAACAATGGGATTCTATTGGAAGCAGTTAACGAAGCTCCTATCGTAAAAATTGATATCGTTGATGACAACTGGGATGAAGTATTCAGTTGTACCAATGATTGTAATGACATTGAGCAAATCAATCTTCCGGAAGGAACTTACAATGTATTGATCAGATTGTATGGATACAACTGGACTCCAATTTGTGAAAAGTCAGTTTCAGTAACCGTTAGTTCCTCTGGGCCAATTGACAACGACAATGACGGTGTACCTCAAAACGAAGATTGCGATGACAACAATCCTAATCTTCCTACAACACCCGGTACTTCTTGCAACGATGGTGATCCCACCACCACCAACGACGTCATCGGTTCTGATGGCTGCTCTTGCGAAGGCACACCTGAGTCAAATGAAAATGTCAATTGCGATGACATAGAAATAATGACAACCAACACTGGTCTTTCTATTTCTAATTTAGACCAATCTCCTATTTCGAAAGTACAGATATTTGATTCCAATTGGTCTACCGTATACACTTGTACTTATTGTGAACCGACTGAGATCATTCCACTTTCAAACGGTACGTATTACGTCTACACTCGATTGTATCATGAAAACTGGGACTTGATCTGCGAGCGAAATGAAACAATTGAAATTGATGGTGACGAACCACCACCTCCTCCACCGCCAAGCAATGAAACGGATTGTGATAACATTAGTATCACGGTTACTGCAGGCCAAATCGAAATCAGTGGTTTGGAAACTGCACCTATTACTAAAATAAAGATTTTCAATTCCAATTGGAACATCGTGTTTACTTGTTTTGGAGATTGTAATGATACTGAAACGGTTAATTTACCTGAAGGTGAATACCATGTGAGTGTTGACTTTTTTGATAGTAGCTGGGATGATGTTTGCTCCAAAGATGAAACGGTTCAAGTAGGAACTGACGGCGGCGGAGGTGGCGAAGGTCCACAATCAGAAGACGGTGTTGACTTAGCACTAAGTCTTGTTACGGACGTCACCGTATTCGATCAATACGAGCCTGTTGTGTATACCCTAACTTTAATCAACGAAGGCACTGCAATAGCGAATAATGTAAAGGTGGAATTCCCTCTACCAGATGGTACTGCTTATACTTCGCATGTGAGTTCTGAGGGAGATTATAGCTCTTGGGATGGCCTTTGGCACATCGACCAGTTGGGAGCAGGTGAAAGCCTTGTTTTGCAACTGACTGCATTTGTTGTCACTGAAGAAACAACACTTTCTGCTTTTGCTCAAGTATACGCGCTCGATGAAACAGACGTCGATTCTAGTCCAAACAATAACAACAGTGGTGTACCTTCAGAAGATGACGAAGCTGCTTCGAGCCTTCAAGCTCAAGATCGTTCAAGCCGCAATAGCATAGGAGTTGACTTAGGTCAAAATCGTTTTCTAAAAGTGGAACGCATTTATCCTGTTCCGACACATGATGTTGTTAATTTACAAGTTGTGGCGAATGCAACATCTAGCGTTCCAGTTGCACTTTACAATGGAGCGGGAGTTTTAGAAGCGATCTATTATTTTGATTTGAGCGAAGGCTTTAATTATATGCGATTAGAAGTAGAAAACTTACCTTCTGGAATATATACTTTATTGATACAATCTTCGAATGGTCATGCACCGATTCGGTTTGTGAAGGTTCTATAAAATTTAAAACCGCAAAACAATAAATGTAAAATGTAAAATGTAAAAGTTCCTTGCAATCGATACACTAATTTTAAGTCCGCGATTGTAGGTTGCTTTTACATTTTAAATTTTTCGGTTTTACATTTTACATTAAATAGTCTCCTCTATTATCTCACCACGAAGCACCTCCATCTTTTTTCTCTCTCCACTATCCACTCCATTCCATTTTCTTGCAGCATTCCACCGCATGAAAAGATCTCCGTAAATAAGAGACAGAAATCCCATTACCGGCATCAAACACAAAATTCCAACCCAGTACCAATTTCCTATAATCAATAAGATGAGCATTATAATGGAAAACAAAAAGAAGTAAGATCCGAGTATGACGCCAAAGCGCACGGAACTATGAAATTCAATTTTTTTGGTTTTACTATCTGCCACATTCTTTCCGAGCGTCAATGATATGTAGTTGTTTAAGTAACCAATAATGAAGACTGGAATTCCTAAAATCAAAATCAATGTGTTGAGTATGCTATAGAATTTAGGGCGCGCTAGCCCCACATCATTTAGATCATTCTTTTTTAGCAAAGCATCGTACTGTTCTACTTTTTTGCGCAAAGCAGCTTTGTCATTTTCTTCACATTTATTGATGTTCTTAGTGATTTTCATTTCGGTATCAAGTGCTACGCCGGAGGTGCTGTAAGCTGGTAGCAACACTTTGTTTCGATCATTTCGATGAAAATCTAAAACGCGATTAACGATAGGTGCAAAATCATCATCTTCTATATGGACAACCATCTCTCGAAGTTGGCGAGTGATTTCATCCGTCATTTGCTTGACCGCTCTTCTAGGATTTTCTTTATTGGGATTTAAATATTCTTCAACTAGAATGGGTGTTCCTACTTGCGCCATAAACTCCGATCTAAACTGATGCGAATCGGTATAGTTAACAGCAAGTGGTAAAATGCAAAGTTTCGTTCCGGGATGTAATTCATCCAGTCCCGTTACAATACGAGCGGTCCCTTTTTGAATGGTACGCAGGCGCTTTTCATGTTTGGTCTCCCCTTCCGCCAACACGAGTACATGCTTACCATCTTTCAGTAAGGTATAAACATATTCAAAGGTGCTTTTATTTTTTTTCAGATTTGCCATGCCATCTCTTGCTCGATAAATCGGAATATTTTTAAGTTGCTTCAACAGAAAAATAACAAATGGCTTTTGGAACATATCACCTCGCAATAAAAAACTGGTGCTTGGACCAATGAAAGAGGCAACAAAAATGGGGTCTAAAAAAGCAGTAGGATGATTTACGGCAAAGAGGATAGACCTATCCTTTGGAATAGCTTCACGATTGGAGAAATAAACCTTTCTGAAAAATATACGATAGGTAATATTGATGAGTGGCTTTGCGATATAGTAGAGTACGACCATTAAAACGTTTACTTTTTTATTCTCTTTATTTTTTGTTTAATCAGTTCGTGGGATTAAGTGCTTAAGCTTTCTGTAAAATTGCACTGCGCATTTGCAAAAGCTCTGTTCGTAAATCGGGATTTATCGTCGAAGCTTTTTTAGCAGCTTTATACTTGGCGTAAAACTCTCGGTAAACTAATGCAAAAAATCCCCAAATGGGAAGCATCAGCAATAGTATCCAAAAAGCCAGTTTATTAATTATAAAACCAAAAATAACAAGGAGTAGATAATAAACCAAAAAACCTCCAATCGCAACCGCAAGTCCTACCGATATCTTATCTTCTATGTCTTTTACTTTGGTATCCATCACGTGTTCTGCGTAACGCAAAGGAAGGTAGTTTCCAAAATATCCAATCACAAACGGAATGAACCCTGTAATCAAAACAATTAGGTTAGACATATTTGAAAAACTTGGCCGCAACAAGGATTCGTCGGTTATTCCTTCAGTTTCTAATTGATTGAAATAAGCACCAGAAAGTTTATCCAAATATGTTTTGCGCGAAGCATCCATTTCATTCACCTGTCTTGCAATTCGCACTTCGTTTTGCAAACGCTCTTCTCCATCACTCAATATAGGCAACAACTCATCTGCGGAATCTGAACGATGCAAGATTAAAAGGTTTTCAACCAGAGACTCATCTGCCGCTTCATCAATTACAACAATTCGTTTACGCAATCGACTTTCCAACTCATTTGTCAATAGACGAAACCCTTCGTTCGTATTTTCCTTATAAGCTGCTACATAATCCTGCACCGCTATTGGTTCTCCAAAATCAAACATCGCCTCTGATCTAAATTGATCTGGGTAAGTATAATTCACTCCTACTGGCACAATCTGAATATCTAAATCAGGATACTTCTCGTAGGTACCAAAGGCTAGTCGTGCCGTGCCCTTCCGCAATGGTCGCAAACGCTTCTCCTGAATACAACTTCCCTCCGCCATAATCAATATGGTTTTCTGCTCATTTAGTGCTTCAAAGCAACGCGCTAAAGTGGTATAGTTGTTTTTAATCTTACCGTAGCCACCATCCTTCATACGAAAAACAGGTAGTATATGTAAAGATTCCAAAAGCTTTGCATAAGCTGGTTTCTTAAACAAATCACCACGCGCTAAGAAATATAGAGATTTTGGCAGAAATGCCGCTAACAAACAAGGTTCAACGAAAGAAGTAGGATGGTTCACCGCCAATATAACTGGCTTATCCCAAGGAATTCGGTCTGCATTACTAAAGTAAATCTTTCTGAAGTGTGTCTTCAGTGCAATGATAGCCAACGGTCTTACAAATTGGTATAGCATTTTGTTTTACATAGTAGTTAACAGAGGTTTGCAAATATATGTAAAAGACGGAAGACCGAAGACGGAAGACCAAAGTTTCACACGAATGAAGGGCTCTGCCTTTGCTTATTCGCTTACATAGGCAAACTTTGAGAGTTGGGAAGTTAGGTTTACTAAGCTAATCGTTATTTTAAAACTCAATCCTATCCTATCAGCTAGGCAGGTTCAAAGTCGAAATCACCATTTCAAGCTCAATCTCAAATTCAATTCTCTCAACCACGATCTCTGGGAAAATGAACTTGAGCTTAAATTTGACATTGAACCAAGCTTTCGCCTCATGCTCTGCCCGTTTCCTCCTCCGTTTTCCGTCTTTTCTTTATCTTCGCCCCATGCCAGCAAAAAAACATCTCATTGTAATTGGAGGACCTACTGCAAGCGGAAAAACTAGTCTTTCCATTGCCTTAGCTCAGCATTTTGGGGTTCCGATCCTATCCGCTGATAGTCGCCAATTTTATCGAGAGATGAGTATTGGAACCGCTAAGCCTGATGCGGAGGAGTTGGCTGCAGCCAAACATTATTTCATTGATAACCTTAGTGTTGACGACAAGTACAATGTTGGGGATTATGAAAAAGAAGCGATTGCACTTTTGGATGAGCTTTACCAAAGGCATGATATGGCGATTCTGGTTGGTGGGTCAGGTTTGTTTATCAAGGCGGTCTGTGAGGGAATGGATCAATTTCCGGATGTACCGAATGAGGTAAAAGCGAGTGTTCAACAACTCTTGGAAACAGAAGGGATTGAAGCTTTGCAGGCAGAATTAAAAGTTGCCGATCCTGCGTATTACGAACAGGTCGATCTCAATAATCCACACCGACTGATTAGAGCGCTAGGCGTTTGTCGAGCGAGTGGTCAAGCGTTTACATCTTTTTGGCAACAAGCAAAAGTGGTTCGTAATTTTAAACCTATTTATTTGCTCCTAGATATGGATCGAGAAGTGCTGTATGATCGCATCAATAGACGAGTAAATTTGATGTTGGAAAAAGGTTTGGTAAAAGAAGCTAAGTCGCTTTATTCCAGACGAATGTTAAGCTCCTTACAAACGGTGGGATACGCTGAACTTTTTGAACACTTTGATGGTACCATTAGTATGGAAAAAGCCATTGAACTCATCAAACGAAATAGTCGACGTTACGCCAAGCGACAAATGACCTGGCTCCGGCGCAACCCCGCATGGAAAGCTTTTGCGCCAAGCGATTACTCCCCTATTATCCAATACGTAGAAGAACAAATAAAATCGGAGACGACTGAATGAATGAATGGTGCTGGATGTTTTTTTTAATAAGGTTTGAAGGACAAGCGAAGTGCGCAACCTATAAGGGTAAAATCAGGAGTATCTCACAAGGTGTGTTTTAATTTTTTTATCGAATGACATATAATGATATAATCCTGTACAGCCCGCGTATCACGTATCCTTCAAACCTTATATCCTTCAAACCTTCAAACCTTCTTAATACCACATGAACAAACAAAACCACTTAAAACCGAATGAATAAAGCGCTCCAACAAATCATTGGCGACTACAAAAAGCTGGAACCCCATATTCGAAATTTGATTGCATTAAAGTTCTGCATGGACTTGTGTAATACTTCCTTTTTTATTTTACTCAACTATTACATGTCAGCCGAAAGCTATTTAGACTATGAAATAGCGCAGGTTTTATCGTACCGTTTTTTAGCTGTTTTTCTATTGGCTTTTCCACTAGGTTTGTTTATAAAAGGTAGGCGATTAAAACCATTCTTTTGGGCAGCTGCCTTTACTTTACCATTTATGTCATTGCTGGTGATTGGAGCTGTCGCTTTGCATTTGCAATATATATTGTATGCGGTTGCTATGATTTGGGGTTTGTCATTTACCTGTATTCAGGTGACCACCTTACCTTTCATTTTGCTTAATGCAAAAAAGGAAACGCACAGTGAGGCCATTACTTTGAATTACTTTACGTTTGGCAGTAGCACTTTTTTGGTGGGTGTACTTTATGGACTTTTCAATAGTTTGGATGCTTCATTTTTCAATGAACAAAGAATGCTCATTATTTTCTCTTGCATAGGTTTCCTAGGTATTTACTTTGCGTCAAAAATAAAAATCACTGAGAACATGACTAAACCTGTTCCACTTCGTGATGTTCGTAAAAATTATGACTGGTCAACCATCAGTATGGTAACTACCGCTACTTTTTTGATCGCGATTGGTGCTGGTTTTACCATTCCAGTGATTAGTCTTTTCTTTTTGAATGTGCACGGCGTTTCCGCAAAGGTCTACTCGATGGTGGGTTCGGGAACTTTCTTTTTGGTCATGCTTTTTATTCTTTCCTCACCATATATTCGACGTCGCTTTGGATATACCTTTACAATTGTTGGTTTTCAATCGATGGCTATCATTGCCTTATTTTTAATGGCGACCACTGAATATTATAAAGAATGGATTTGGGCTGCGCCATTGGGTTTACTATTTTACATGTTGCGTCAGCCATTGATGAATATTGCCTCACCGGTCGTGTCAGAATTATCGATGTACTACGTTGGCCCTAGAAATCAAGAAATCATGAGTGCCCTCAATGCATCGATCTGGTCGGGATCTTGGTTTATTTCGACTTGGATATTTTCGATTTTGCGCCAATGGGAGTTTCGCTATTCTTCTATTTTCATGATTACGGTGGTGCTGTATATTTTTGGTACCGCTTGGTATTGGGTTTTGGTTCGGCGGTATGAGCGGAGAGTTTGAATTAGAATTAGAATTAGAATTAGAATTAGAGTTAGAGTTAGAATTAGAGTTAGAGTTAGAATGGCCTTCTGACGCAGGAGGAATGGGAATGGGTAAAAATAGCATAGCCGCGTATCAAGGGAAAACTCTAACTGCCATTGACACTTTAACTCCCCAATAGGGCATCCTATTTGCTACTTGATATTTATAATCAAACCAATCTTCGCTTATGAAATCGACTATCTTTAGTATTCTACTCACTTTCAGTATGTTACATGCTGTGAATGCTCAACAAATTTCAACGAACAAGGCTCAGCTTTATTTATCGACTACACTTCCTTCTGGAAAAATGAATGCCTCTAGCGATGTTTCGAGTGTAGACCTCAACCTCAAAGATGGTATTCTAAACATAATCACTTACAATGAGAGTTTTGAATTTAAACCTGCTCTAAAAGCTGCGGCTCGCAAGGAAGTTGAGGCGATGCATCGAGGAACAGAGACTAAGATCAAAGCCCAGATTACAAATATCAGTAAGATCGACTTTACAAAGACTGGTCAGCAATCTGCCCGTATTATTGGACGATTTATGTATAATGACAAGGCTACCACATTTTACGATAAGGCACAGATTACGATTGAAAATGGTGAAATCATTTTAACGATAAGTCTTGA
>CALGLS010000174.1 GCA_937959375.1 uncultured Saprospiraceae bacterium | reverse complement strand
CAGAATCGAAGATAAAAGCTTGATTGTCAAGACGAAGCTCATTTATTTTTTCGTAGCCTTAGCTACGGGGAATATAAATAGCTGAAGTATTGGCGATCAATGGTTTATCTGCAAGATTGAAGATACTTTTTAAACAGCTTCTATATATATATTTATATAGTATGCAAAATTACAAAACTTTGAGATCAATTTATTCTCAAAAAAAACATTCATTTCTACTTGAACTAATTAGGCGAGCAGGGATCAGAACTTATAGTAAACAGTATTTTTACAACCTACTAAGGTAGTTTTATGATTTTGATTATGGTTCAAAGCTTTGTTATGTCCTGAGTGGGTTTACTTTGTGCTTTTTTAGAAGATCTTTTTTAGGGGAAGGATGATTACTTTTTTGTTTCAATTTGGAAATATTCTTTCACTAACTCGATAGTTGAATACTTACTATCCACGGATATATAAAATTAAAAACCTCTCCTTGAATAGATTCAAGGAGAGGTTTTTAATTACCGATTGATACGGCTTTATTGGATGATTATTTTTCCGTAATGTATTAAAGTTTCATTTTCAGTGATATTGATAAAATAAATACCTTTTGCTAATTCAGATAAATCTAATTCGGGTTCAGTTATTTCTTCTTTTATCAAAATAAGTTTTCCAAAGCTATCCATAATTTTTATTGTTCCATCTTCAAATCCAAGTAGATTAATGATACCGTTTGTTGGATTTGGGTAGACTTTAATTATATCGTTTTCCATTGATCCGATTACAGAAGATGTCATAAATTCGTAAATCCGGACATGACCAGATTCAGCACCATTCCCGTCATTTCGCGGGGCTCCAATGGCTATTCTATTGGCATCCGGTGATAAAGATATGGCCCTTCCTGAAAAGTCGACCGACGCTTCTCCATTAATATTTACTCCCACTTGAGTCCAATTGGCCCCGTCCCAATCAAATACCCGCACATGACCAGAATCACTACCATTCCCATCATTTTGAAAGGCCCCAGCTGCTATTCGATTGCCATCCGAAGATATCGAGACCCGCACTCCAAAACGATCAGTAGCATTCTCACCATAGATCGACTGCCCCATTTGAATCCAGCTGCTGCCATCCCATTCGAATGTTCGTACCACTCCAGAATTAATACCGTTTACTTCACTAAAACCTCCACCAATTACTAGTCGGTTTCCATCTGACGATAAGGATACACTGGCATCCAAATCTCCGGCATTCTCACCATTAATATCTGCCCCCATTTGATTCCAGCTGCTCCCATCCCATTCGAATATTCTTGTCTGACCAGAGTAACTTCCATTTCCATTACTTAAGGGTGCTCCTATTGCTAAGCGATTTCCATCTGATGATAAGGATAGCGTAGATCCCGATTCATCGTTTACTTCTTCCCCTTCAATATCTTCTCCGACTTGAGTCCATGTACCTCCAACCAAATCATATACTTGTACATGGCCAGCACCGCTTGCACCTTGATTACTGCGAGGCGATCCTATCGCTACTCGGTTTCCATCTGATGATAAGGATACCTCATGTCCTGATTGGTTGTTTTGTGAATTCCCATCAATATCATCACCAACTTGAGTCCATGTACTTCCAATTAAATCATATACTCGTACATGACCCGCGAGAGGTGCAGTGCCATCATTAAAAGGTGCTCCTATGGCCACTCGGCTTCCATCTGATGATATTGCAACCGACTCCCCTGATTCGTCAAAAGCTGCCTCGCCATCAATGTCATTACCAACTTGAACCCATGCACTTCCAATTAAATCATATACTCGTACATGGCCAGCATCAGTTCCAGCAGCATCATTGTAAGGTGATCCTATAGCCACTCGGCTCCCATCTGATGCTAGTGCAACAGCATTTCCGGATTGGTCGTCTAGTGCCTCTCCGTCAATGTCTTCTCCAACTTGGATTTGCGATCGAATAGGATTAAAGGTTAAAAGAGCGATTATTACTATTAGAAATGATCTACTATTTTTCATTTTTTTATAACATTTACAGATGTATAATAAGAATTGATATTACTCTATTGGATAATAATTTTTCCGGAATTAATCACAGTTCCTTTTTCAGTGATGTTGAAAAAGTAGATACCCGATTGCAGTTGACCTCTTGAAAATTCAAATGCATTTCCAATGAATGTTTGTCTGTAGACTTCCTTCCCTTGAAGATCTTTCAATTCAAACGAGCCATCTTTCAAATGCATATCATTTAGCTGAAATCTGGTTTGAGTATGAAAGGGATTGGGGTAGACCAGCACTTCTGATGCGGGGGAACTTGGTTGTTGTACATCCACCATAATGAAATCTAGGCCAATGGTATGAAAGGTTTCATTGGTGAAAATAGGATCGTTGTAATCAAAATAAATGGCTGCTTCGTTATAGATAACTGTTCCGTCCTCTAAACCAGGAAGCATGTCAATTTCAAATTTGACAAAACCATTTGAACCGGGAAGGTTGACATTACTATCAGGTAACATGATGTTGGGAAATGTAAATTCCAATATATTACTGCTATTCATATTCACGTTGTATGGATGACTGGCTACGCCTCTTTTGAAGGTACTGACATCAAGATACTGACTCAAGGTGTCGAGTATAACAACATTGAAAGCGGTGTCCGTTCCCGTGTTTTGGAAACGTATTCTGTATTCTATTTTTCCATCTGGACGAACATAATTCGAACTGCCATAACCCAATGGGATACCTTGTTTGTCGTTGGGGTCATATGCAAGTGAGGTTATTCGACATTCTGAATCGAGATTAGGTTCGTTATCGCCTAGCGAAAATTGATTGAGAAAACCAACACTGAAACTACTGCTGCCGCCAGTTGTGCAACCTTCAATCCATGCTGTTGGAAAAGAATCTCCCGGAGCATAGTCAACTTGCTCTGCGATCAGGTGATAGGTAGCCCCATTGGCTGGAAGGGTAAATTCTTGAACATCCATTATCTCTAGTTGGAAATCATTTTCCATTAACAAAATATCATCCTCTACAATCACATAGTTTTTGAGACTTGACATATTAGCCAGTCCTGTATTTTCTATTCGAAAAACAACTTCATCATCGATACAATCCAATTCGACTTCTACAAATGCACCATCCCATTCATCGTTAGCAATGATACATGAATCACTTGGATAAATTTGGGATGAAAGACAAACGGTTTCGCCTAACTCTGTATCGCAATCCACCATGAAAACGATTTGAAAGCTTCCGCATTCGCCAATAGCCACATCGTTTAGGTCAAACGTAAGTATGTTGTTTAAATTGGAGACCAATGGGATTGTTGAACTGACCACAGACAAGGAAGAATCAATTTCAATTTCAATATAAGGATCAGTAGCAGTGATGGTACCTTCATTGCAATACTGTACATAGAAAACGTTATTGTCGAAACAAGGACGTGCGACGGGGAAGCTGGTATTGACTGCTAAAACCGGACAGTAGGTAGTTGCCTGAATAGGGATGTTTATAATAGAATCTGGGGTAGATTCGGAGAGGCTTACTGGTATTTGATCAAAGCAAGGCTCCCATAAACTATTCGGAGGATAAGCAGATACCGTGTAATCACCTTCTGAAGCATCAATTTGATAAGCGCCAGTTTCATCTGTCAATCTGTATTGAACATTATTGCCATCATTGGCACCAACAATCCAATTTCCCAGGCCTGGTTCCGCGCTGTCTATTAAGCAATCTTCAGAAGTATCGAAAGTGATGTTTCCAGACATTCTAAAAGGTAATACCTGACCGGAAGGAGAGGCCTTGTACATAGAGAGTTGATCGGGGTTATTGGTTTTTGCCATTCCAAATATTTCATTTTCTGAATTGACATAAATATCACTTCCAAATTCCGAATCGCCCGGATATAATTCAAATTGATTTTCCCAGACTAAGATACCTTCCCAATCGATTTTTGCAAGTAAGACAGATGATCCGGGGCCAACCGCATTATTTATTTGACCTGAAAAAACAATTCCATCATCAACTGCAAAAGGAGTTACCGAAACTATCTCAAACGGAAGGTACACAGGAACCATATATTCCAACAGTCCATTTACATCAACTTGATAGTAGAATGTACCGACTGAAGGATCAGCAATATTTAAGAGTCCGTAACCACCGTTTGGGTTGACAAAAATTTCGAGTACTTGACTTTGCAGTTCAACTATTTCACTTTCCCATATGATATTACCTTCACTATCTAACTTAGTTACAAATACATTTTTTACACCTATAAAATCACCATTAGATAGTTCAATAACATCATTGACACCGATAGGATAGTCTGTTTCCAAATTCCAAATAACATTAAAGTCAGCATCTAGTTTTCGGATCGCATGAGTTCCCCCTATACTTTGTTCATATCCTGACAACAAATAATTGCCATCACTCGTCTTTTTAATCGTACTTGTAGCCGTATTTGTCCCAGAGCCAATAGTGATGGTAGTTGACCATTCTTCTTCGAAGTTATCGTTAATCTTGAAAACTTCGCCGCCAGATTTGATGAGATAACCACCATCTGGAGCTTCCAAAATACTAGATTTATAAAGAGAGAAAATTGTATCACTAAACTTGTTCATCCATACAATAGAGCCCGTAGGATCTACTTTTACAATATAGGAACCAGCTTCCAATCCTGAACCAAAGCCAGCTGAAGCACCTGCGTAAAAAATGAAATTCCCATCATCAGTCGCTGTAAGTCCATATCCATGAACTTCCCCTGGTGCAATCATATTCAAGACCCAGTTTTCTTGAGCAAAGGTAAAGGTGCTTAAGAGGAAGAAGTATAGCAGAAAAGAAATCGAGATAAGCTTATTCATGTTATATGTATTTTGTTTGTACAAATCTTCCCTTTTTTGAGAGTATGTACAAAAACAATTTTTTTATTTTGTGGAGTTAATATAGTGAATTATATTCACAATTCATTTATATTCAGTATATTAGAGTCGTTATTTGTGGAATAAAAATGATATGAAAAGAAGTGAAAAATATAAGCTTTATGAAGTTTTAACGGCTTTAGACAAATCTGAGGTGCGCCAAATCACTAAAATGTTGAACTCTTCTTTTTTTGTTCGCCGAAAGGATGTGCAAAAATTGTTTGAGTTCTTGACGCCTTTTGCATTAAAAGCTAAGGTGTTTCCAGCTAAGGAAAAGGTCTTTCAGAAGGTTTTTCCTAGCAAGGCATTTGATTATGCACTGCTGCGTGGGACGATGAGTGATCTCCTCGAGTTGATTGAGGAATATCTGTTGATCCAGTATCGCCGAACCAACAAGATTGAAAGTCGACAGCAATTGACGGAAATTTATCGGAAGCGGGATGTATCCAAATGTTATCAATCAAGTGTTCGGAAAACGGGGAGACTACTAGATGAGCAACCTCTGCGGAATGCTTACTATTACCAACAGCTACTGCATTTTCATGATGAGAAGATGCATTTTCAAATGACTAACCAACGGACTAAGAATTTCAATTTGTCTGAATTGTCTGAAACCTTGGACGTTTTATACCTAACTCGAAAACTCAAGCATTCTTGTAAGCAACTGTCTCATCAACAAGTGTTCAAAACTGAGTATGACTATGGGTTACTCCATCATTTATTACCAATCATTGATCAAGCAAAATATTTAGAAATTCCTGGGGTCGCTATTTACTATTATTGTTTCCGGTTTTTATCGGAAGAAGATGGTCGTCCGTTTTTTCAAAAATTTAAAACCATACTTAAAGACAACAGATCCATTTTTGAATCTTCTGAACTAAAAGTCCTTTATCTCTCTGCTATCAATTTTTGTATTCGAAAACTGAATCAGGGGCATACAGAATTTAGTCGGGAAATATTGGACTTCTATCAAGATGGCTTGGAGGCGAATTACTTTTTGGAAGATGGGAATCTTTCTCGGTTTACGTTCAATAATATAGTGGCAGCTGGAATTCAGTTGAAAGAGTTTGAATGGTTGGAAGTTTTTATTCAAAATTTTGCACCTAGTCTGGAAACGGAGTATCGAGAATCTACGGTCCATTATAGTAGAGCTCGGATTGCTTTTACCCAAAAGAATTATAACGCGGCCCTCTTGCATTTGCAGTCTGCAGAATACAAAGATATTGTTATAACCCTGATTGCGAAGTCAACGATTATGAAGATTTTTTATGAACTGAAAGAGTTTGATGCGCTGTTTTCTCACCTAGATAGTTTTCAAATTTATATTCGACGACGAGAGGTGAGTGACTTTCATCGCAGCAACTATATGAATGTGATTCGGATGGTGAAGAAGTTGGTCAAGCTATTAAGAACCAGAACAGAACGAGCCAAACTTCGGCAAGAGATTCTGGAGGAAGATGTTTTGAGTGAGCGAAAGTGGTTGTTGGATAAGGTTGCGGAGTAAATGTTTTTCTATTTATCGATTGATAAAGTTGATTTTACCTACTTACCAAATTTTTTAAAACAACTTCAGTGTAAAATCTATCTAATCGTTCGTTAAAAGAGAAGATTATTAGTTAATTTGACGTTTTTAAGCAACTTGGGTAGCCTAAACAAATATGTCAACAATTTATCTCAACTGTAAACATCTAATAAGTTTTACTCTTACGCTTCTTGTCATTCATTTGCCAATATTTGCTCAGCAGTTGCAGACTAATGATTGGGAAACTGAGTTGGCTAATTCAAAAGGTGAGGAACGAATTGCACGCTTACTGAAATTGTCAAAGGACTTGATCAAGGAAGATTTAGGAAAGGCTGAAGCATTGGCACTAGAAGGAATTGAATTGGCCAAACAAGCAGGTGACTCTTTGTCAATGTATAGAATAGGAGGGAACTTAGGTGAAATTTATTATACCTTAAATGAAACAGAAAAAGGAATTGAAAGAACACAACAAAGTTTACGCTATTTTAGTCAACATGCAGATCTAGCTTTTGACCAATCAAAACTTCAATTACTTTTAGCTTCTATCAATATTAGGAAGAGAAATTACGCGAAAGCAGATAGCCTGATCTCAGAAAGTGAAACTCATTTCAAACGCACAGATAATTTACTTTGGCGAAGTAAAATACCAGCTACAATCGGACTTCTATTTATAATAAAAAAAGAGTACAAACTGGCCTTAAATTATTATGAGGAAGCGCTAGCTATCATTAAACCTTTGGGTGATGTAGAAACTACTTCTATGTACATGGCTAACATTGGTTTAATCAAATTTCATCAAGGTCTTTACCCCGAAGCACTAGAGAAATTGTTAGCAGTAACATCTATGGATTGTAGTGATTTGGTAAAATCGAAAGTATATTCTACGAAAGGTGGTGTATATCGTAAATTAGAAGATTGGAAAACTGCAGAAAAACAATTCAAAATTGCCATTGAATTAAAAAGAAAAATTGGTTTAGATTGCAACGTATCCTATAGTTTATATGACTTGGGAGTGCTCCATAAAAGACAATTAAATTTTGGAGACGGGCTTAAGTATTTAGAACAGGCTTTGGCAATACAGAAGTCATGCAATCTTAGTGTTGGTAATACCTTAGGTGTAATGGGAAATATTCAGTATGCTTTGGGTAATCCTAATAAAGCCATTGAATTTTATGATCAGAAATTGAATTTGGCGAAAGCCGAAAATGACTGGGAAGCCATATGGAATGTCTATTACAATAAAGGCTTTTATGCACACAAAGCAAAACAATATCCGGAAGCTCTTAGCAACTTATTGTATAGTCTCCAAATTGCTGAGGAGTATGATAACTTACACTGTTTAATGAAGAGCAACTTGATGTTAACCAACGCATATGATGGATTGGAGATGGAAGATAGTTCTCTCTATTATGCAGAAAAGTATTATATTTTAAAAGATAGCATCAGTGGTTTTCAAAGAATAAAAAAAATAGGTGCCCTAGAACAAAAGTACCAGAACAAATTAAATTTAGACAGCCTGAATGTATCTGAACAACCGACTGTCGCAACGAATCAGGATGATGGATTTTCTAAAAAGTTTAGCAGCAAACTACTTGGGATTGGATTTGTAACACTACTTTCAATCATTGCCTTTTTATTTTTCAAAATGAATCAAAATAAAAAACTGCTTCAGGGGGTAGATAATAAAGTTGATAAATCAGAATTGGATCAATATTTTAATGAATTGTATGAGCATCTTGTCCAGTTAAAACAGACTTCCCCCTCACCTCAAAGCGACTTTAAGGCCACAGACATGACAGAGTTTTTGCATGACAAGCTAAAAACGCCCACCGATTGGGAATACTTTGAACATTATTTTGAAAAAGTACATAAAGACTTTTTTAAATCCTTAAAGCTTAAGTATCCTAAAATATCTACGAATGAGTTGAATATGTGTGCTTTGTTGAAACTCAACATTCGAAATAAAGACATCTCAAAAATTATGGGTATAAGCCCCGAAAGTGTTCGGAAAGCTCAACATCGATTATCCAAAAAGATTGAACTACCAGAGGATGAGGTTCTTCGTGATTTTGTCTTAAAATTGTGAAAATCCCTAGTTTTTACCTCTGAGGAACGGAATGTCTCGCTTGGTCATTCCTTTGTCACGGCGTAGTAGGATCTTATGATTCTAATTGAGTTTACATTTATGACATTGTTATAAACTTTAAAAAATGTCAAAATGAAACAAAATTACTTTTTAATTATTCTCTTCTTTTTATTCTTTAGTACCAATGGCTTTGGCCAATATTTGGAAACCTTTTCTATTCAGGATCGTGGTGTAACTGGTTGCCCAGGATCAACTGGCGGCTGTCATTTGAGTGATTACACCGGAGTAGATTGGACTGTTAATGGCAATTTTGCTGGGTTTGATTCTGATGATTTTATTGAAACGAATTCATCAGGCGTTCTATTCTTTTCAGGTGATATTGATGAGGAATTGTGCTTTGAATCTCCCATTTTAAATATTGCTCCTCTTGCAGGGGACTTTAGTATCTCGGCTGATATCGTTTGGAATCACCATGATAATGCAGAGTATGTGGATGTTGAGTACAACATTGATGGGGCAGGCTGGGTTACTGTTGCAAATCAGTTTGGAGGTAAAGTTGGGCATACGGTGGATTTTCCTGGGTCTGGAGTTACAGGGTCAGGTACCGTAACGCAGACCGGATTGTCTGGTAGCAATACGTTGAGTGTCAGGATTTGTGTGGATTCTAACACCGCATCTTCAGGAGAGTCGCATACTATCGACAATGTGTCTGTTCCCGAAGCTGGAGTTTCATTATTACCAGTAGAATTATTGTATTTTGAAGCTGTTGAAGCGGAAAAGAAGGTAACACTAAATTGGTCAACGGCTATTGAGATAAATAACGAAAAGTTTGAGATAGAACATAGTAGTGATGGTCGACATTTTGAAAAACTTATGGAAGTTACAGGCAAAGGCTCTACCGAATTGATGTCTAAATATTCAGTTATACATGAGCAGCCTGCTTTTGGAAATAACTACTATCGATTAAAGCAAATTGACTTTGATGGGAAATACGAATATAGTGAAATAGAGATGGTGGTTTTAGAAATAAATGATACGCGGCATGGAAATTTTTATCCTAATCCCAATAATTTTGGAATTGTATTTTTAGATTATTCTGCCCATAGAAATTCAAGTATTGAACTTTCTATATATGATGTAACTGGAAAATATATTTCGGGTCAACGAATAGAGGTAGCAAAGGGTGAAAATCTTGTAAGTTATAATATTGAAAGTCTACCAGAAGGTGTTTACTTAATTGGTGTGAAGGATGAATTCAATGCTGTTTTACAAAAGTTAGTTATTGATTAGACGCGGATGAGGCGGATTGAAGGGATTGAGAACGGATTTTCTTATTGTATTATCGCGATAGAAGAAAAAAATCTGTCCTCAACCCGTTCAAATTTTTCTAATCCGTGTTGGGTCCAAAACTGCCGAAGGCAGCACTTCAGTAGTAAAACTTTTGATTTGTCAATTTTTCATTGGTTAAGTAATCGTTCAAAAATTCTTCTTTAATCCAACACGACTACTTCCATCAGAATACCAATTTTCCATTTCCGCAAATTTCTTATAGTCGTGTCTATGATAAAACCTTAGTGCTTTGTCGCCGGAAGTCCAAAGCCAAATATGTTTTATTCCTGCAGCTATTGCCTTTTCTTCTGTTGATTTCAATAGTTTGGCTCCAAGCCCTTGAGAACGATATGCTTTCTCCACAAATAGATCTGTCAAGAAAAACCAGCCAGAATAATGGTCACCGTTTTTGTACGCCAAGCCGGATGAACATCCGATGAAGGTATTGCCTTCTAAGGCGACAAAACTGAATCGGTCTGCAGTTTCTGCTGCTAAACCTTCCTCAATCATAAGCTCTTCAAATCCTATGTTTACTCGCTTGAGTTCTTCGGATGTTATTTCGCGATTTATAATATTTATGTTGTTCATTAGTGGACTTCTTTCGTAGTTTGACCAT
>CALGLS010000173.1 GCA_937959375.1 uncultured Saprospiraceae bacterium | reverse complement strand
AGCGATGACGATGAGAACGATGAAGACGAAGTGCTAGAAGTGCTCTTCTTATCAGAAGCAGGTGAAGCTAAGATGCTAGAAGTTAAGACCGGTATTCAAGACGATGATTACATTGAAGTACTTAGCGATATCAGTTTGGGAGCTGAAGTAATTAGTGGCCCGTTTTCAGCAATTTCTAAAAAACTAAAAGACGGCAAGGCCATTAACATCAAAGAGGAAAAGAAAAAGAAGAAAAAACGGAAATAACAATGTCTAAGTTTAAATCTGCTGCCATTATCATTTTCATAAAAAATGCTGAAAAAGGGAAAGTAAAAACTCGATTGGCGAGTACCTTGGGAGATGATAAAGCACTACAAATTTACAAAGCCTTACTAGGGCATACGCGCAAAACTGTTTTGTCTATTCCTGTGGAGCGATTGCTTTACTACAGTTCTTATATTAATTTTGATGACGAATGGCCATCTGCTGAATTTCACAAATACCTACAACCCAGCGGCGACTTAGGTGAACGCATCACGTATGCCTTTGAAAAAACCTTCAAATCGTTTGACAATGTCATCATTGTGGGCAGCGACTGCCCTACCCTTTCCACTAAAATTTTGACGGAAGCTTTTGAGCAATTACAACATCATAATTTTGTAATTGGCCCAGCACAAGATGGTGGTTATTACCTCTTGGGAATGCGTCAATTTTCACCTTCTCTTTTTGAAAATATTGAATGGAGCACAGAGTCTGTTTTACCCAACACAATACGTGCTATAGAAAAGTTGGATGCTTCTTATCACTTGCTTCCGGAACTTTCGGATGTTGATTATGAGGAGGATTGGGAGAAGTGGGGCTGGGATCTTTCTTGAAAAGACAAGGTTTGAAGGATTAAACAGACCGACTAGCAATTCAAGACATTTTCAAATTCAAACTCAAACTCAATTTCAAACAGAACGTGATCGAAGGAATTGAGCTTGAGCTTGAGCTTGAGCTTGAACTTCCTATCCTTCAAACCTTACCTCTAATCAGCCCGAGATTCAATATAAGCCCGCAAATCAGCCAACTGCTGCTCACTCATTTTCTCAGCAGTATACTGTGGCATGTAAGCTCGTTTTCCTGGATGCGGAGGTGTTCCCCAACGCGCCACCTGATAAACAGAAGCATGGGAATACTTTCCAAAATGACCTTTCAAATAACAAAAGCTTTGTTTAGAATCATCTAAATTAAAAAAGGAGTAGCGCTCATTTTCATGACAATGCAAACAACTCGTCTCATAAAACTTCTTACCATTTGCAGGGTCTCCCGTCAGTCCACTACCCTGCTTTCGATCGGCAGGTGGCGCTACAAAAGTAGCTGGTGAATCCTGACGGTATTTACTTTTCAACAATGTAATTACTTCTTTATGATCTTTTGAATCATCCTTAAGATGTGCTTGTACTTTTTGATATTCAGCATCTGTCAAATTCAAATCTTCTAGTTTCAAATCTATTGTCCAAAGATACGCCAATACGGACTCTAACTCTGTACTATTTAAACGACGACCTTGCGAACATTCAACGGCACAAAGTTGGATTGCTTCACGTAAATTGTTACGAGTTGGTTTAACCAGATCGCCATATTTTTTCTCATAATCACCGTTATAAAAAAGACTACGATTTACTGCTCCATAGAGGGTTGTTCCTTGCAAATATGGAATGCCACTTTCTGCACAATAATCAAGTCGTGCTTGTGGATCAACTTTCGCTAAATCTGGATCTTCTTTTTTTATGTTATGACAAGAGGTACAAACAAAATGCTTACTTTGTAGACGGATTTTTTTTCCTTTTACAGCCCCCACACCATCTTCTACAATCACTCTCCCCATCTCAACGCTATAGTCATTCATGCTAGGATTCAATTCATGATTGGGAGCTGGTTCGCCCAATGTTTTTAGCAATTCCCACACAGAAGTACCTTCACTTATTTCTAGTGTATTTTTCGTTTGTATGCTTGTTGCCAAAAATATAACGAGTGGTAGTAAGGCAAAAATTAATAACTTTTTCATATGATTTATTTTTTATGCGAACGAGACCGCTGCGCTGTCAGATCACTTCGTTGTCAGACCGAAGCGCCTTTGGCACTTCTGAGAGATCGCTTCGCTGAGAGACTTCTCGTCTATCGCGTACGAGTCCACGGTCGAGTGAAGTCTCTCAGCGAAGCGATCTCTCAGTGACGGCAGCGCCAACACGATCTCGCAGCACAGCGATCTCTCAGCGCAGCGGTCTCATCAAAGCAACTACAAATTAAAGATCCGAGAAATAGTGAAACCTAAACGAAATTCAGTATCTCCCCAATTGGCAGTCGTATAAGGAATGTAATCTGTTTCCGAAAGTCCAGTTGAATTAGTTAGATTAATTTGAAAAACGTGTCCTCCAGTATCAAACTCAAAAGCCACGCCTATCGGTGCATAATAATCAACACCTTCTGGACGGCTTCCTGCAATTGGTAAAGTGGTATCAATGATCAATCCTAAAACCTTGGTCATTTGAATTCGGGTAGCGACTCCGAGAGAAAACAAACCATTCGTATCTCCGAAAGGAACTACATTTCGATGAATGTAACTAGGTACCAGCTGAAGCGAAAAGCGATTTGAAAATTTTCGTGCCACCAGAAGTTGACCACCGTAAACCATTCGATGTGCTGATTTTTCAAAAAAGTTAACCAAAGCTTCATCGTCCCCTTTTTTCATGGTCGAGATGGTACCCAAACCCAGTACCGTTAATGATATTGGCATTGCATCTTCGCCAGTTGACTGCTGAAGAATACGGTATTTTATATTACCATTGACTAATTGTTTCAGAGGACCAGCTCCTTTAGTTCGTGATATACCAACCGTTAATTGATCGGACACCCCATATTCAAAACCAATCAAAACATCTTGTGCGACTTCCAAACCATAGAAGGTTGGCCAGCCACCATTGTCTCCGAATAAATCACCGAAGCGGTGCCCAATTCTAAAATCAAGGTTTCGCTTTTTCAAAACCTCTACAGAGTGCGTGTTGATAATACGAGTATCCTTAAAGGTCTCAAATACTTTTTCTTGAGCCATCAAGTTGTTG
Source organism: uncultured Saprospiraceae bacterium (assembly GCA_937959375.1). Lineage (GTDB taxonomy): Bacteria > Bacteroidota > Bacteroidia > Chitinophagales > Saprospiraceae > CALGLS01. The sequence goes on along the minus strand of CALGLS010000173.1, from coordinate 5,218 downwards.
CCAACAAAAAGCAACAAACAGAAGAGTATTAATTTATTCATAAGTTTTTTAAGTTAATGTTTTGTTTCATTTAGTACACTGTAACATAAGTTATTTAGTTTTCTAAATACCCACCTTCAATCCAGCATTCTATTAGCTGTAGTTCATCGTCATCCAAACTTTTTAGCTCTTCATCAGGAGCATAACTTGGGGGCATATTTTTTTGAGTAACTACGCGGTCCTTAAACGATCCAGAGGCAGTAAAACCTTCCAATCCTTCATAAGTTGAATAGTCACCTGAAGGAAATCCGCTGACATGACAGCCTGAATAGGCACAATATTTATCAATAATTGCTTTTATATCTGTGTCGTAGGTTACTGCAACGGTAGTACTACAAAGCGGTGCAGTTGGCTCTGGAAGCTCATCACTTGTACAGGATTGCATCGTTAAAAATAGATATCCTGACAAGAAAATTGTTATAAAAAGATACTTTTTCATATGGTATTAATGTTTTCTGCAATATATGAATTTTTGGTTTTAGATACATGTTAAAAAGCAGACAGAGTTAGCACATAGTATCGTGCGTATCAATTCCTATTACTTAAAAGAAAGTTAACTAAACCTTTTCCTATCAAAATCTGTATAAGTTATGTATTTTTGTAGCAGTTGTTTAAAAGTGATCTCCAAAAACGGGGATCTACCTTAAAACAGCTTCATAATATAAACTTAAAAAAAGAAATTATGTATCCAGCAGAAATGGTTATTCCAATGAATAAAGAGCTGACCGATAATGGTTTTACAGGTCTTGAAACCGCAGAAGCAGTTGAGCAACACTTAGGTAGTAAAGAAGGTACTGCACTATTGGTTATTAATTCAGTATGTGGCTGTGCAGCAGCAAATGCTCGCCCAGGCGCTAAAATGTCAGTAGGAGGCGATAAAACTCCAGACAAACTTTTCACTGTATTTGCAGGTTTTCACAATGACGCCGTTGCAAAGTCAAGAGAATTTTTGTTGCCTTATCCTCCTTCTTCTCCTTGCATTGCACTTTTCAAAGATGGTAAGCTCGTTCACTTTTTAGAACGCCACCATATTGAAGGTCGATCAGCTGAGATCATTGCGACGAACTTGAAAATGGCTTACGATCGCTTTTGCTAATTGCGATTGATTGGCTTCAAAAAAATCCCGAACCTTGTTTGCAAGGTTTGGGATTTTTTGTTTTGCCTGCTATCTGTGTTCCTTGGAACGACAAGCCTTTAACGGGGATGGGACACGGATTTAACGGATTGAACAGATCAGAACGGATTTTTTCTTTTAACGTGTGTGTGTGTTTATCGCGATTGATTTTAATTTCTATCATTGACCCGCCCTTTCATCGAGGTGGTAACTATCTTTACAGATACAGACCACTGCATACCACGCGAAAAAAAATCCGTCCCTAATCAGTTCAATCCGCCTAATCCGTGTCCCATCCTACAAAACGGGCAATCCAATCATCAGGGAGCAAGCCGCTCCAACTTCCATTCCCCTCCCTCCAATTGATAATTAATTCGATCATGCAAACGGCTAGAACGCCCTTGCCAAAACTCTACAACATCAGGTACTAGACGATAGCCTCCCCAATGTGGTGGACGAGGTAGCGCATCGGCATTTTCATACTTTTTCTTTAGCGCTTCAACATTGTTTTCCAGTAAACTGCGGTCGGTGATTATTTCACTTTGTGGTGATGCCCAAGCTCCTATCTGACTGCCTTTTGGGCGCGACTGAAAATATTGGTCAGATGCTTCTTCTGATAATTTTTCAATTTTTCCTTCAATACGGATTTGACGCTCAAGATCTAGCCAGCAGAAAACCATCGCTGCAAATGGGTTCTCCTCTAGTTCTTTTCCTTTTTTACTGTTGTAATTGGTATAGAAAACAAAACCTTTTTCGTCGTACCCCTTAAGAAGCAGCGTACGTGCAGAAGGACGACCAGCTGCTGAAGAAGTAGCCAATGTCATGGCATTAGGTTCACGAACTTCGGATTTCATGGCTTCTACAAACCATTGATCAAATTGCTGAGCGGGATGAGCAGCCACTTCTTCTATCGAAAGCGATTTGGCTCTGTAATCTTCTCTAAGGTTTTGTACTTTATTTTTATCGACTTGCATCTTCTTATTTTTTTGTAAAAATACAACAAAGAAATTGAAGAAGTGTTTTTAGTGGTCTGTGGTTTCTTGTTTTTTCAAAACGACTAAACGAATCAAACAAACACTTCCACTATTTGAGAACTTATCATTGGGACATAAAAAAGACCCTGTCAAGTATGACCTGACAGGGACGAAACAAAAAACAAACACTATGAACAAACACTATCGTTAGTCAGTGTTTAGTGAGTTTTAAAAGTCCCTGCCACCATAGGCGGCAGGGATTGAATTAAAACATATAAAAACACTCTACCCTTACATGGAATTCTCCGATGCCTGAAAAGCGATATGCTTAACTACATCTGGGGAGGACTCTTTATGGGAGATCGAGTTTCAAAAAAATCAAAAAATAAATGACTTGAATTAATAAAAGGAGGAAGTCAATAAGAGGGGGAAATAAAATCGAGCGGGTTTGAAAAAATCCCTCCGATTGACTCGGAGGGATAAAACAAAAAACAAAAACTATGAACAAACACTCACCCTAAAATTCTTAAACAATCAGTAACAATTATTATAATCTGTAAGATGCAATTACCGCGCCTGTTCTTTTGATAATAAACAAGGCGCTGTGCGATAATGTGCTTGTTGTTTTGTTATACTTACTATAAGTCAAACGCTGTGCCGCTTTTTAAAAATCGGTCACTTTTAACCATGTTTTTTCATCCATTTTGGTAAATCATCACCCCACTCTTTCACAAACTCTGCTTTACCATCACGTACTTCAAAAGTCCATACGTGTCTTTGTTTACATCCCGTAATACAGGTATCAAACTTGACATAATAATTTACTTCCCAACCTCCTTCTATCTCTTTTATGTCAATATCATTACCGTCACCATCTGGAACTAAAAGGTCAACCAATAGTACATTTTCCATTGTTGAAAACAGCTGAGCAACTGGAGCCATATTAAGTGAATTATTCGCACGAACATTAAATGAGTTATGCGTTTCATCCCACTCCATATGTTGATCAATAACTAAATCATATGTTTTCAATAATTGATTGATCGTTGCATTGTCTGTTGTATTACCACCCAATCGTAACGGCTGGCACCAAGATGCAGTCTTTTCATAAATCACAAAAAACTGATCAATGCTAGGCATTGGAAAAGTATGTAACTTATGTGTCTTTGTTACTTCATATGCTTTTGGTGACTCGCTGGTATGAACAGCTACCAATGCACCATATATAGAAGATACCATATCACCTGGCACCTCTGCATTTATATCAATGTAATCTTTTTCAGTGGACAGCAAACGCAATGCTAGACGTGTAGCATCTTTCTTATATTTTAGTTGCTGGTATTCACTTAAGGTAGAGTCATCGGACGAACAAATTGGAATACTATTCTCATTAGCTGGATTAGCCAAATGAAAGCTGCTAAACATCATGAACATGATTAGTGAAGCTGTGTAGATTTTATATGTTGTTGATATACTCATTTTGATCTTGCAAAGAAAAGGAATCAAAATATATACCATATTGCCTAGTCACCTGCAGCATTTGTGACGGATCTAAAAGCCTTTTATAAGATGCATTTTACATGTATCATCATTGTTATAATTACACTCTCTAACAACGACACTGAATAATTTGTTTCTAAACAGCAATTTATATATTGCCAAAACAATACATGTAAAATAACCCCACAGTGAATTACAACAAAAGAAGTAACACTCATCCCTAAGATAATAGCGTGAAATTTTAATGAAAAATAGACATTTTAAGTTTTTGATCTTAGAACAAGATAAAAAATAGGAAGGTTGAAATAATTCAAAATTCATGAGCAAATATCTTAATATAAGCGCATAAATTTTGAATTACTCATTAAACTATAGGCCTCTTAGAATTATTCGGCCACTTCTATTATTGTATCCTTCTTCAGCTCACTGCCTCCTGTTTTTGGCATCAAAGCTGACTTACCTAGATAAGCCATCCAATACATCGCAGGCACTACTACTAAAGTTAAAAAAGTAGAGAAAACCAAACCGTAAATAACCGTCCATGCCATAGGCCCCCAGAACATAGCATTATCTCCTCCCATATAAATATTGGGATCCCATTCCATCACTAAACCAAAGAAGTCAAAATTAAAACCTATTGCCAATGGCACCAAGCCAAGTACTGTTGTAATCGCTGTCAAGAGTACAGGGCGCAAACGAGTTCCACCACCACTGATAATCGCATCTCGAACATCTTCTTTGTTCAAATCATTTGTACTTTTCACACCTTTCTCCTGCCGTTTTCGTTTGATCAGCAGTTCGATATAATCAATTAGTACGATGGCATTATTTACTACAATTCCGGCGAGGGATATTATTCCGACCCCAGTCATGATAATCACAAAGTCACGACCAGATAATATGTATCCGAAAAACACACCAATGAGACTAAAAATCACAGCCATCAAAATAATCACGGGAGATACGATCGAATTAAATTGCGCAACAATAATCAACAAGATTGCAAAAACTGCAATTCCTAAGGCTTTCGCCAAAAAGGCCATCTCCTCTTCTTGCTGTTCTTGACTTCCTGTGAAACTCCAGGTATAACCTTCCGGAAACTCATATTCTGCTAAAGCATCTTTTATATCTGCTACGACTTCATTTGCATTGCTACTAGACAATACATTGGAATAGATTTGAACCATACGCTCTTGATCTTTCCGATTGATCGCAGTATAGGTTGACGAAAACTCAACATCCGCCACTGAAGAAATCGGCACTTGACTGATGCGACCATTCGCAGGACTTCGGAAGGTTATCTTCTGACTCAATATTTCATTGACATCATAACGATAGTCATTATTCAATCGCAAATTAATGGGATAGTCTTCATCACCAATTTTGTACTTAGAAATTTCTTTACCAAACACTGAGGTACGAATTGCATCCGCTATTGCGAAAGTTGAAATCTCATACCTACGTGCCGCTTCGCGATTCACATTGACAATCAATTCTGGTTTTGACAAAGTGATGTCCTTTTTCAATTCTTCGATTCCAGGAATATTTCTTTTATTGATAAACGAAATCATGTCTTCTGAAATCAAGGCTA
>CALGLS010000172.1 GCA_937959375.1 uncultured Saprospiraceae bacterium | reverse complement strand
CTACTTGCTCCAGGGTCAGGTGCTCAACTTGATATTGAAAACGCTTTGAAAAAAATGATAGAGCAGCAGTAATAAAACAACTTCTTAATATTGAAATTGAGATTCCCAATTAAACTGAAATTGAAACAGCATTTGAATCCGCACCAGAAACTGTTATTAACCATCCTATTGTTTATTTGCTGTTACCAAACAGGAAAAGCACAGCTATTGAGCAAGTCTCAAATGCTAAGTGATCTGAAGCAATTAGAAGAAGATATTTTGGAGATTCACCCCGGACTTCAGTTTTATGAAAGCACTGCAAACCTCGAACAGCTTTTTGAGGAAACTCGTAATAACTTACCTGATCGTCTAGATCGAATTGATTTCCTATTACAGATAGCGCCACTTATTGATTCACTAAAATGTGGTCACACCGGGTTTAATGTTTATACTCAAAAGAAACCCAAGTTTTTAAACAAACCAAAGTTTAAAGGTCTAATTCCTTTGCATTTTGTTGAAGTAGAAGATAAGGTTTTGATTCGTCGAAACATGAGTAACGACACCGTCTACATACTTCCCAAAAGCGAACTACTTGAAATCAATGAGGAACCGATCCAAACAATTCTAAACAAATTAAGTCAACTAGGTCTGGGGTCGGATGGCAACAATCAAGCGGGTAAAAGGAGTTACGCGCTTAAGAATTTTCGATTAGCCTATCAAATGTTTTATGGAGAACGAGATTCTTTTGATCTCAAAGTAAGGCAAATTGAAAAGGATTCAATCGTTGATATTCGAATCGCAGGAAAGACAGTCCCAGAGATGACAAAAACGATTATGGAACGTTATAAGTTACGCCCAGTAAGTGCCTTCAAGCTACGTCCAGTTAAAGATATGGAGCACGTCGCGATACTGGACCTTAATCGTTTTACTAGTACAAAATTTGATCCCTTTCAGATGGGATTTCGTAAGCGGTTAAAACGTGTTTTTAAAACATTAAAAGCCAATGAAACCGAGCATCTTATTATCGACTTGCGCAACAATCCAGGAGGAATTGTAAACAATGTGGTACAGCTGCAAAAGTATATTTACGATGAGCGATTTTTGTTGGTTCATGAAGCGCGACTCAATCGTAAATATTACAAAAGTGATGCTTCGTTCGGCAATAAGTTTTCCTATTTTTTAAGAGGGGTTAGAAAGAAAAAAGATCACCTTCGTTTCCGTCAATATTCAGGAAAGCGATATCGAGTAAAAAAGAAATGGGGGTATGACGGAGCGATCATTGTGTTGATTAATGAAGGTTCGTTTTCTGCCGCTTGTACGTTTTCGCTTTTCGCAAAATCGAATGATCGCGCGATTCTTTTAGGTGAAGAGGCTGGAGGTAGTTATCACATTGTTTCCGCTGGAAGTTCACACATATCTAAACTAAAGCATTCCAAACTTAATGTTCGCATTCCTGTCGTTCGCTTTGATTATAATGTTAGAGCTGATTTGCAAAGTCCTTTGCAAGGTGTTGTACCTGACATTATCGTTCCTAAGAATTTGGAAGACTACCTCAATGGAGTAGATACTCAAATGGAAGCAGCGATCGATTTGATCAAAAAATTTGAAGCAAAAAAATAACATTAAACATGCTTTTGGGTTGGTAAACTCTTGTTTCGTATAGAAGATTGTGTTGAACAGTTATGAGTTTATACCCTTCTTTTGCTAGTCAAAATAAAACAACTTCAGTTTTATAAACCTTGGAGAAAAAGCAATGGATGCTGAAAACCGTCTTTTGTCGGGAAGCAGATGACATTACTATCTCAATTTTCACCAAAATTGCTTATCTTGTATTTATGTAACATAATTAAGGTCGTATCGTAATCTCAAAAAAAACAAAGTTCTGATATGAAACGTTTAATTCAACTTTCACTGGTTCTTTTCCTCTTCACTAATTGCCAGTCTTCCTTCTTCAAAGCAGCTTATCCTTCTCCCGCTTTTGAACACGCTCGTAATCAAGATAAAGTCCTTGCTATCATACCTTTTGATGTTTCTAATCATTATAAAAAATGGCCCAAAGGCGAAACAATTGAAACGCTCAAGCACAATGAAGAAATGGATGCATATGTTATGCAACGTGATTTGTATCGCTACTGCTTGAGAGTAATGAGTAAAGATCGGTATACGGTTGATTTTCAACATGTCAATGTTACGAACAAAATTTTAATGGAAAAAGGTATTGCTTACAGAGACCTCAAACAGTTTAAAAAAGGAGAATTAGCTGAAATACTTGGAGTAGATGCAGTGATATCAGGGGAAGTACATCAAGTGAAAAGTAAGTGGAATACTTTTTTCGTAAGTAGATTGTTTAATAACGGTAACCAACAAGGAAAGAAAGTAAATGCACGGATATCAATTCATAACCAAGGACAAAAGAGACCTGTCTGGAAATACAATAATGGTGTTTCGGTCGCAGCAGAAGATACAGTGCTAAGTCTTTCCCGAAAATTACTTAGATCAGTGGCTGATGAAATTCCTTACCAAAAAGAACCTGAGAAAGCTGTTCGTTAAAACAACTTCATTTTAAAACAACTTCATTTTATATTTTAACAAAACGCTGGCTACTCAATCCATCGCTTCCAATTCCAATTAACCAGTAAATTCCTTGGTTTAGTGATTGACAATTAATTGTCGACCTACTTTCAAAACGCCTAACCAACTTCCCATCAGTATTTCTGATTTCGAAATACTCCCAGTTTGCTTCGTTCGTTTTTAAATGCAAGATATCATTTACCGGGTTTGGATGCATCTCAAAGGTATTACCGTCATCGCTTATTGTTTCAGTACTTGAAATAGTTGCACAAGGTAATGAGTCTGAAACGCTAGATGAAAATTGAGGAATATACGACTGAAGGGTATCTTCAACATAGCGATACTGCCCCTGACCATTTGTCAAAATAATAATCCCCGTTGAATCTTGCGGATAATAATTCATGCGAGCTCTTACGCCGGGCATAAAGCCACCGTGATACCAAACCGCTTCATCAGGAAAGTAAAAAGAGTACGTCCAACTCGTCCCGTTCCACCAACCAACATTAGCTGACTCAAAGTCATAAGGAGTCAAGGCATCTGCAGAACTTTCGCTAAAAATACGAACACCATCCATTTCACCTCTTTGGGTATAAGCAATTAGAAAACGAGATAATTCTTCAATATTAGTTTTTAATAATGCGGCAGGATAATTGGCAATTGAATAAGTGCCCAGTGATATCTGATTGCCACCAGAAGTATTGTGCGGAATAGCGTACTGCTCAATATTCATGTCTTCAAAAAAGAAGGTAGTTTGCTCCATGCAAAGTGGATCAAAAATATTGGTTTTGCAATACGCATGAAAGGGCATTCCCGAGATCGATTCTACCAAATAACCTAGTAAAGCAAAACCATAATTGGAATACCAAGTTGTTTGATTTGGTCCACTAGCATCATTAAAAATAGTCGCATCAAAATTATCGCCCTCCACAGAAACGTAATCTCGAACATAATCTTCCAATGCAATAGGAGAGTCGCCATCTACCCAAGAATCAAACAACAAAGATTCCGAATCTTTCAAGCTAGAACGATGCCTAAGTAATTGCCGAAAAGTAATCGGTTCAGCTGGGAAGTTTGGATTGCTAATCTCAAAATCTAAATAATCATCGACATCATCATCCAAACTAATTGCTTCCTGTTCTACCAGTTGCATCACCGCAGTAGCCGTCACTAACTTAGACAAGGAGGCAATCGTAAATAAAGTTTGACGATCAACTGGAGTATTGGTATCCAAATCAGTAACACCATAAGCACCTTCCCAAACGATCGCTCCATCCTTAATAACACAAGCTGCCAATCCCGGTATATTTTGTTCAGTTAACTGACCTTCAATAAAATTATCCAGATTACTAATTTGGCTAAAGCCAAAAGGAGATACACACAAAAGACATACAAAGAAAAGTGCAGTAGATTGAAAGAATCGAATTGGCATGAGTTTTAGATTTTAAACAACTTCATTAAATGAAAAAAGCCCAATCAAAACTACAAAGAATTTTGATTGGGCTTTAAAAAAGAAGCATTTTAAAATGCCACTATCTAAACGCTTACAAATGCAAGCGAGCCTTGCGATCTAAAAGAACCTCATCCGTTTCTACACGTTCCTCATCAGGAACACAGCAGTCAACAGGACAAACCGCAGCACACTGTGGCTCGTCATGAAATCCTTTACATTCAGTACATTTATCGGCTACGATAAAATAATAATCATCCGCAACCGGTGCATTTTGTGCATCAGCAGCAATTTCTTTTCCTCCTTCCAAAATGTAAAAACCAGTTACAGAAGTACCATCAGCCACCGCCCATTCTACACCACCTTCATAGATTGCATTATTCGGACATTCTGGTTCACAAGCTCCACAATTGATGCATTCGTCAGTTATTGTAATTGCCATATTTTTTTCTTTTTAATTTACTAAGAGACAGAACCCAAGAATTCCATCAAACACTTATTTAAACGCTAGAAGCAGCTACTATGTTCGCTTCAGTTTTGCAAAAATAGCTTTATACCTACTAATATTCAAGTATTAGACGCTAAATGAAATTTAAAACAGGGCCTAAGTATCTGTAATTCAGCCGCTAAGCGCTAAAAATGAAATCTTATACTATTAGTGAAATGGTAAAATACTAATGAATAATAAACAAAAAGAGCCTAAAAGCCAATTTGCTAAGGTCTATTTTTTCAAAATACGACTAATTCTATTTTGCCAAGTTTCACATTAAATTTCTATTTTACGAGGCTTTTATAACCAACGTTATTAATTCAAGTTGCGAACAACTTGAGGATAGAAGTGGGAAGTTTCCAAATAACTCGGGCAACTTCCCACTTCCCACTCCTTTCTTCCAACTTTTAACTTGTTCCCAACTTAAGTTTTATTAGTTAAACAAACATCATGAAAAACCACATCAACCGTAGATCATTCCTAAAAACAACCTCCATCGCTGGAGCTGGTATAACCATAAAAACAACCGCCGGAGCAAG
>CALGLS010000171.1 GCA_937959375.1 uncultured Saprospiraceae bacterium | reverse complement strand
TTTGAGCAATTTTGAATCGTTGAATTCTGAATTTTGAATCGTTGATTTTTGCCTTCTACCGTGTTAAGGGGAAAATCAAAATTCCGAATTCAACGATTCAACGATTCATTATTATCCTTCTTTTACCCCGAATGAGCATTTAAAATAGACTTATGTATACACAGTTAGGCCAGATAGACCAGACAGATTCTAATTCTAATTCTAATTCTAATTCTAATTCTAATTCAACACCCTCGCTCCCACCGTTTTCTTAATCTGCATTTGACCGGAGTCATCACTATGAATAAACACCGCTTCTATCGCTGGATTTTCTTTTGCGGAAGCAAAGGCGGCATCAAGTCCCATTACCATAAAAGCAGTTGCGTAAGCATCAGCCGTCATACAATCTTTGGCGATGACGGATGCACTTAGAAGTTGATTGCGTTGTGGAAATCCTGTAAAGGGGCTTATGGTGTGAAAATATTTAATACCATCAACTTCGTATACATTTCGATAATTCCCAGAGGTTGCGATCGCTTCATCTTCGAGTTGGATACGAAACATAAATTCGGTGACTGCAGATTTTTCCTGTGGTTTGTTGATACCAGTTATCCAGTAGACGCCACTCGGATTTTTTCCTTTGGTTCTGAGTTCTCCGCCTATTTCAACGTAGTAATTTTCAATACCTCTACTCGCTAATAATTCACAAACTTGATCAACACCGTAGCCCTTGGCATGTGCTGAAAAATCGAGTTGAACTTTGGGATTATTTTTTGACAAAAAGAGTGATTCATCTAATGACAATACCTTATCCATACCGATGAGACCGAGTGCCGCTTTCACTTTTAGACTGTCCACATTTTTGACAGCGTTTTTGTCGGCGTAACCAAAGCCCCAGTAGTTGACAAGTGGCATTACGGTGGGATCAAAGTTTCCCGAAGTTGTTTTGTGAATATTTAATGCTGCCTTGAAGTTTGTCAGAAAGTGACCGTGTTTAGAGGCATCTAAGTTCACTCCTTTTTCGGATTGATTAAACTGTGAGATAATAGCATTTTTTTCGTAAGTCGAAACTTCTTTATTGATTCTTACCAATAGTGAATCGATCGATCGTTTGAATAATTGGGCATCACTTCCGGAGTAAGTAATGTGGTAAGTAGTTCCCATTGTTTTTCCTCCGATTTTGCTATAGGATTTGGCATTCGATTGACTGGAAGACTGAGTAGCGGTATCGCTGCCGCAGGATAACACGGATAAAGTCAGGATTAGAACAAGAAGTCTTTTCATAGTTGTCATTTTTAAAAGAAGAAACAAGGTAGGATAATTCTTTATAAGATTTGAAAAAGCAGGTATAAATTAACCAAGTGAAAAAACTTCTTTGTAATATTGTGCTCCAAATTATTACTGCCGACCAAAAAGTAAAAAAACATGAAATACCGTCGCTTAAGTATAGAAGAATTGAAAGATTTAGACACTGCGTTTATTCGCTTTTTGGCGGCGAATGGGATTCCTGGTGATGAGTGGACCAAGATAAAGGAAACTGATCCTAAACGTACGGATGAATTACTCAACGTATTTAGTGACACTGCGATACATGAGACGCTTACCAAAATCGAATATCTTCAAATCATCCAAGCCAAAGAAATCAAAACTTTTCATTGCCTTCCTGATCAAATAAAGCTTATTGGACTTATAGTAGATGGTGAAAGCGATATAGATTTTTCCAAAATGGAATCGCCACAAATGATGGCACAGCAAATTGCTGCCTCTTCTGCTCAGATTAAACTATTTTCTGCAGTAAAAGCATATCAACCAGAACGTGAAATAGAATTATTCAAAATGATGGAAGGAGGCTGCCGAATTACAAATGGGGAGATATATTCTCTTTTGAAACAGTTGGGATAGTATTTGAATATAAAAGCTCAAGTCCCCACCTTTGTTAAAATTTGGTATAGAAATAGCAGTTCTCATTTATAATCGATCCTACCTTTAATCTATTAGTGGCTCCACCTCCACTATCAAACAATACCTTCCAAATATCAAAATCTTTTTTCCTAGAAAGCAACTCCTTAGGAAAGAGCTCGTACTTTATATAAAATATCGTATTTTGACTATATATTCAATTATTTTATTGTTCTTCTTTCTTTTTGGAATTTACCTTTCTTCTAAAATAAGGAATCTTGATCATAAGAATAAGCTTTATAGGCTTACAAGTATTGCTGTGCTTGCTGCCTCTAGTCTTGCATTTTGGGAATATGAGATTTCAAAAGTCAGAGACATCGACACCATGTTAAAATATGGAGAGATTCATGCTCTTATAATTACCATAACTATCTACTTATGCATTTTGAGTGTATGGAACTTCATGAACTCTATCCAAAACAAAAAATTTTCGAAAGTTGATTCGATTATTTTACTGATCTATTCCATTCCTACTTGTGCTATTTTATACGGACTAACATTTACAGACAAGAGTATTCTGGAAGGAGTTCATTTTAACAATGGCTTATGGACTTATCAGTTAAAGAGTGAGTTAGATTGGCTAACGACTAGCTACTTTTCATTTTTCACTTTTAGTTTTATTGCACTCAACTTTTCTTTCTGGAATTATCGCAATAAAAAAGGAAGTAAAAAAAGTAGGTTACGATCTCAATTTATATTGTTTTTCATTTTTACAGTATCCGTTTCAATGTTCTTTCTATTTCTTTATAATGGAGAGATTCAACAACACGGATATTACATTATATCTCCAGCCATTATAATTTGTTGTATTGGGCTTGGCTGGACTTTTTCTAACTACAAATTATTTGAACTCTCTCCTATTTCTGCGATGGACAACATCATGGATTCGGTATCCAACCTTATAACGATTACCGACAATGATTTAAACATCAAATACATGAACCGGATAGCTAGAGAAGAATTCGGAATTGGCGATAGAAGTATTTCAGGGTTAACCGTGCAAGAATTGATTAAAACCACGTCGCTCAAAGACGCTAACCAAGATATAAAACAAGTAACAAATCTCAAGAAGGACGAAAAAATTCAAACTAACTTTAGTATAAAGTCAGGCGATAAAAAATCATTTTTTAGCTTAACGTTTAGTCCTATCTTTGACGACCAAAATAACAGGGTAGGAAATATTTCTATTGGAACTAATATTACTGCAATAAAGAAAGCTGAATTTAATTTAAAAGACTACAATACAAAACTAGAACAATCAAATGAGGAGCTAGAGCGCTTTGCCTACATCGCTTCACATGATTTAAAAACGCCTCTTCGAAATGTTGTAAGCTTCTTAAGCTTGATTGAGCGAAAAGTAGAAAAATATGATGACAAGGATTTAAGTGAATTTATTCAAATTGCGAACAACAGCGCTAGCCAAATGTATCACCTAATACAGGATGTGTTAGAGTATTCTCAAGTCAATAATTATGATAAGAAAAACTTGAAGGTCGTTGATTTAAACGAGGTCATTTCAAGTATAAGTCAAATTCTCCAACCCATCATAAAAGAGAAAAACTGTTGCATTTTTGCAGATCAATTACCTGTCGTTATGGGTGATCGTATTCGACTGAGTCAGCTCTTTCAAAACCTAATTGAAAATGGCTGCAAGTATAACAATAGCGAGTCACCTACCGTGTTTATTACCCATCAAAAAACAAACACCCATCACATTTTTCACATCAAAGACAATGGTATTGGAATCGATGAAAAATATCAAAGTCGCATCTTTGAAATGTTTAAACGCTTACACACTTACGCCGAATATGAAGGAACTGGAATTGGTCTCGCTATCTGCAAAAAAATTGTAAACAGCTATGAGGGTGATATCAGCATACGTTCTGAAGCTGGAATTGGTAGTACATTTAAAATTTCGCTTAAGCTAGAAGAAGTTAAACTTGGATCTAAAACCGAATCTCTTTCAATCGCTGAACCAACCAATCTCGATTAAATAAAGGCGCTGTTTCGCCCATCCCTTTTTCCAACTTCTCATATTCTAATTGAGTCTTTATTTTTGAGATATAATTGACATTAAATCGAAGCTGACTCAGCTTCCGAGTCCAATCAAAAAAATGCCCATATCCTTTTCGACGAAAGTCAGAAACTTCTTTATGCCGTTGCAAAAACTGACGAAATGATTTGCACAATGAGATCAAAGGTTCGTGTTCTTCCAAGTCATAATAGGTTCGAAGCAGTAATGCTTTAGCGCTCAAACTATAGCGCAAATCAGTATACTCTACTTTGAGAAGCAGACGAAGTGCTTTGTCATAAACCTGAGTAGCATAGTAATAAGAGGCCAAATTAAACGAATACGCATTTTCCTTTACCTCAGGATTTAAACGATCCCGATAAGTCTCTATAAAGTCATAAACCCAATCTACCTCATTGATTCGCAAAGCGGTAGTCACAATGTTTTTGTAATACCATTCTGGCAAAACATCATTGATGATAAGTAAGCCACGCTCTAACTGAATCTGATACAGTTCGAAAGATGCTCTTGGAAATTCTTTAGCACCTTTATTAATTTGATTGACACAATAGTTTTGCAAAAAATTATAAATACTTTGCATCTCAGCCTTAGAAAAAAAGCTAGCATGTTTTTCAACTGCTTTAAATGCTTCATAATAATAGCTGTGTTCATCGTTTGCCATCATCTGGTAAATGCTGTAGTAAACCACGATGGGAGGTTTGTCAGCATATCGCTCTGGATGCTCTTTTATCACTTTCAAAATCACTTCCAATAAATCCGTAACATAATCTGCACTTATAATTCGTTGTCGCACTTTTATTTCGCAGGCATCTTTTAGTTTTTCAGAGAGATAAAAAACATCTAGATAATTTTCTTTCTGCTGAATGGCATTGTCCTGCTCATGCGAAGTACGTTGGGTGTAATAAAGGTCTGCCTCCTGTGCCGTCAAAAACTGATGATAATAATACTCCCCATCCCGATAAGGTCCTTTCCCTAGATCACGTTGAAAATTCTGTAGCTTTTTTTCGTAAGTTTTGTATTGCTCTTTTTGACGAAGCTGACGAAGGAGTCCAATTTGCTGTAGTGGAGGTTCACTTTTCAAAGATTCCTGACTGAGGTATCTATCCAACAAGCGATTGGTATAAGTGAAAAGGATGGCCAATTGCTCCTTAGTCTTTGCGGAAGGATGCTCAATTTGAGTCATTAGCTTTTCCTTAGCGCAATTCTTTTCCGTAAACTCAGGATAAATAGCACTGAGGTAGCCTACTAAAGCACTCACGCCCAAGTGCTTATTAAAGTAAGGAGACAGCGAAAACTCCTTAAATCGGGTCATCTCTTTACGGTCAAGCGTCGATAATATGTGAAAAAGCTGGTTTTTTAGCATGAATTCATTCTAATAAAATCCAATAATTTATCACTAAATTAAATCATTATCACCTGAAAAACAATGATATATTTTTTTATCTCTCAAAAATACTATTAAAAATTTCCAATTCTTTACCATATAAATACTTCGTTGGGCTATAATTTTCAGACATATTTGTAAAATCGAACTATACTTTATTCGGAAACTTACAAAAGCGACAAAATGAATTACGAAAGGAAACAAAAAAATTACTACCGCTTTACACTACTTACTATTTTCTGCTGCTTAAGCTTTGCAAGTTTATTGGCGCAATGCATCGACCAAGTTGTTGTGGAAGCCCATCCCTGTGATCCCAATAATCAATTCTTAGTTGATATTGATTTTAATTTCACTAATGATGTAAGCGATTCGTTCAGCATCGTAGGAAATGGTAATAACTACGGCAACTTCGCGTATAGCGATCTGTATCTTACCCTTGGCCCACTTGAGGGCAACGGAATGATTTATGAATTCATCATTACTGATTTAGAAAATTCGGATTGTACCGCAATTGGAGTATTGGAATCGCCCAACTGCGCCCCTCCTACCGATTGTAACATTACAAACTTTTACGCACTTGCAATGGAGTGCAATCCTGATGGCACCTTTAGTGTGAACTTAGGATTCGATTATGAAAATCCAAACAATGACTTCTTTGATTTAATTGATGCCAGTGGCAATATTATTGGAACCTACCTTTTGAGTAGTCTTCCTCTTACACTACCAAGCTTCACCCCTTCCGGTAATGTGTATGAATATTTACAAGTTTGCATTAATGACAATTCAAACTGCTGCGCTGAAACTGAATTTAACACGATTGAGTGCCCTGTACCTGACTGCTTCATTGACAATGCAACTTTCGATTATTCGGAATGTGACCCCAATAATCTATATGAAATCACTCTAAACTTTGAGCATGATGCAACTTCTGACTCATTCAATGTAGTAAACACGAGCGGAGACAACGTAGGTACATTTGCATATACAGACTTACCTGTTAGTCTTGGTTTTTATTTTCCAGAAACCAATATTTTCACCATCACTGATTCAGAAAACGAAAATTGTTTTTTTGAGTCATGGTCTATTCATAGCTGTTTAAACAATTGTGAAATTATCGAAGTGACTACGACACATTTATGCAACAATGATAATACCTTCAATTTTTATGTAGCAATACAAAGCTCAAATACTTCGGATTCTTTTGAGTTGCTACTCAATCAAGTTTCTTATGGCAATTTCGCTTATGCGGATGGTGTAATCCAACTTTTAAATCTCCCTTCCAGTGGAGTACAATCAATCAATACTACCGTAGTCGATTCCCAATATCCAAATTGCACTGGAGAATCTGGAAATTACAACGCTTTCTGCCCTCCTAATTGCGAAATCACCAACTTCAGCGCACTCGCGTTAGAATGTAATCCCGATGGAACCTTTAGTGTCGAAATCAGTTTTGATTATGAAAATCCAAACAATGACTTCTTTGATTTAATTGATGCCGGTGGCAATATTATTGGAACCTACCTTTTGAGTAGTCTTCCTCTTACAATACCAAGTTTCACCCCTTCCGGCAATGTATATGAATACTTGCAAGTTTGCATTAATGACAATTCAAACTGCTGCGCTGAAACTGAATTTAACACGATTGAGTGCCCTACAAATAACTGTGAACTTTGGAACCTCGTAGTAGAAGCTGATGATTGTGATGCAGATGGTAATTTCTTAGTTGACATTGATTTTGACTTTGCGAATACTAGCGATTCATTCTCTGTTGTTGGTAATGGCATGAACTATGGCAATTTTGCGTACAGCGATCTTTTCATCACCCTTGGTCCTTTGGTTGGAGATGAAACACTTTACGAATTCATCATTACGGATTTAGAAAATTCGGATTGCGTTATTATTGGTGAGTTTCAATCTCAAAACTGTGCACCAGTTGATTGCGAAATTTTTGACTTAGTGGTAGAAACGGGTGATTGTAATCCGGATGGTACTTATCCGCTTTGGCTGAATTTCCTAACGCAGAATCCTACCAACGATTTCTTCGACCTGTTTAATGCCAACGGTAACTTAATTG
>CALGLS010000170.1 GCA_937959375.1 uncultured Saprospiraceae bacterium | reverse complement strand
GGACAGGACTTTGTCAGAATGGGATTCCGTGATGGCTTGATTCAAACCATGCTTTGGGATAAAGTTGATCTTGACCTACAAGGCTTTCAACCAACCGTTATGTATCTTAATGGTGAGTACTGGGGCATTCATAACATTCGTGAAAACTTTAATGACGAATACTTCGAAACCAACTACGATGTTAAAAGCGATGAAATTGACCTCATAAAAAGTCCCGCACTTAGCTGGCAAGAAGTTAAAAAAGGAGATGACCTTAACTACATGTCGCTCTTCAATTATATCGACAACAATGATTTAAGTATTCAAACGAATTATGACTATGTCGAAGAGCGAATCGATATGAGTGAGTTTACCAATTACTGGATCACAATGGCCTACACTGCTAATTATGATTGGCCGGCCAACAACATCATCGTTTGGCGAGAAAGAAAAAGTTCTGCAAAATGGCGTTGGGCTGTACTCGACACGGATGGAAGTACTGCCAACGGTTTAACTCCTCAAGCTGATTTTGATTTCAATACACTAGAACAAATTACGGATCCTAATAGTACCAGTTGGCCAAACCACCAAAACAGTACACTCTTCTTGAGAGGCCTATTGGAAAATCAAGAATTTAGAGATGAATACATTCAACGGAATTGTAGTTTCATGGAATTGGTTTTTAACCCTGACCGAGTAAACATGATGACCGATAGTATTCAGAATATGTTTCTACCCGAAGTAGATGCACACATTGCAAAGTGGGGAAGTGGTAATGCAATGGGTTCTAACTATTGGAGTTGGCTAGGATGGGTAGATGATTTCCGCGAATTTTTCGTTGAACGTCCTGCTTATTTCCGTGGTTTTATGGATGATTATTTCAACCTAAATGGAACCTACGAATTAAGTGTTATTTATGACGTCGACACAGGAGGAGATGTTTTTGTAAATCGAAATACAATGGACATTCCCTATGATTATGTGGGTACTTATTTCAAGGGAGTTCCATTGAGAGTTTCGGCTGTAGCCAAACCCGGATTTACTTTTTCGCATTGGTTAGAAACTGGAGAAACAACAGCAGTCATTGATTTTGTTTCTTGGACGAATACGACTTTGACTCCTATTTTTACAGAAAATTCATTCAGTGTTAACCTTGGTAATGATATAGAAATTTGTGCCGGTGAATCAATTACACTTGACGCAACAGTTCCTGGATGTAACAATTGTAATTATATTTGGGAAGACGACTCTACTAATCCTATTCGAGTTATCACTCCTACTTCCACAGATGATTATGCCGTTACTGTAACTGGAGGTAATAACGAATCTGCTGAAGACGACATTAGCATTACTGTGAATGAACTGCCAAGCACAAGCGCTAGCTCAACAAATATTTCTTGCTATGGAGCTCAAGATGGAACAATCGATTTGTCTGTCGCTAACGGCTCCTCGCCTTACCAATACAGCTGGAGCAATCAAGGCAACACACAAGACTTATCTGGGCTCAATGCTGGTACTTTTTCTGTTACTGTAACAGATAACAACGGCTGTACCTCAACAGAATCCTTAGACATTACAGAACCAAATGAATTAAACTTTAGTATCGCATCAGAAAATGATATTTCCTGTTTTAGTGAAAATAATGGTTCGATCGATATCAACGTTTCAAATGGAACAGCACCTTACAACTTCTTATGGAGCAATGGTGCAACAACAGAAGACATCAGCAATTTATCTGCTGGCAACTATACTGTTACAATCACCGAATACAATAATTGTGAAACGATAGAGTCCTTCACCATTGACCAAGCAACCGAAATTAATCTAGTAGCCAACACGACGAATATTAACTGCTTTGGAAACACGGATGGCGAGATCAACCTTTCGGTAAACGGTGGAACAGGCAACTATAACTTTGCTTGGAATAATGGAGCTACGAGCCAAAATATTGTGAACCTAAATGCAGGTGCTTATACCGTAACCGTAACTGATGCCAACCTTTGTGAATCTATTGAAACCTATGAGATAACGGAACCAGCTGCGCTACAAGCAACTCCTTTACCAACTACACTCAATTGTTTTAACGACACTGATGCATCTATCCTACTTGACGTTGTTGGCGGAACGATTCCTTACAATTATTTGTGGAATACGGGAGCAACAACTCAAAATATTGACAACTTAGTTGGTGGAACGTATTCTGTCACCATCACGGACAATAATGATTGCGAAGTCATTCTTTCCAATATTCAAATAGATACTCCAAATGAAATTATTTCAGATTTTGATGTAATTGATATTAATTGTTTTGGCGAAGCTAATGGTCAAATACAAAGTAATGTAAGTGGTGGCAATGGTAACCTCAATTACCTATGGAATACAGGAGCAACAACTGCTAATCTTTTAAACCTTTCTGCAGGAACATATATATTGACCATCACCGATGCGCAAGGCTGTGAAGTTATTGAAGAGACCACTCTTCTTGCTCCAACCGCACTTAACATCAACCAAACGATGGCTCCCATATCATGTAATGGATTCTCAGATAGCTATATTCAACTGTCTGTTTCTGGAGGAACGGGAGCTTATACTTTCTTATGGAATACTGGTGCTACTACAAGTGATCTTTACAACCTTGGAGCTGGATTTTACGAGGTAACTATTTCTGATGTAAATGGTTGCCAAGAAGTAGCAGCTTATACAATTACAGAACCTGATGTCTTAGATCCACAAACCAGTATTATTGATGTATCTTGTGATGGTGTGAATAATGGTAGTATCCAAACTAATTCTACAGGTGGAACTGCACCTTACAACTACAACTGGAGTACTGGAGCAACTACACAAAATATTTCGAACTTAACGACTGGTGGATACTTCCTCACATTAACGGATGCTAATAATTGTCAGATCACAAACTTCTATTCAGTTAATGAAGTTGATGGTTTGTTCATTGATTTTGTACCTGATCCAATTTCATGTTTTGGAGCAAACGATGCTACGCTTACCGCTAATATCAGTGGTGGAACTGGCATTTATTCTTACCTCTGGAATACTGGCGCGACCAATGAGACAATAGAAAACTTAAGTCCTGGATTTTATCAACTAACCGTTGTTGATAATGGCAATTGCGAAGCTGAGCAAGTTTTTGAAATTACAGAACCTGCTCAGATCACTGCTACAGCAAATACCCTTATGGCTATTTGTGGAAATGAAAATGGTAGTATTTCTGTTTCTCCAGAAGGAGGAAGCACTCCATACACTTACTTATGGAATACCGGTGCAACAAGCGCAAATATTTCAAACCTTGCAGGAGGAACTTATAACTTGACTATTACTGATAATAATGGTTGTGAATTCACACTAAGTGAAACGGTCATGGCAACTGATGGCGTTGATGTAAGTTCTACTGATCAGAGTGTATCTTGTTTTGGAAATACCGATGGCTCTATTTCATTACTTCCGACCGGTGGAAATGGTAGTTATTTTTATAGTTGGTCTACTGGTGCTACTACGCAAGAAATTTCTGGCTTACCAGCTGGAATTTATAATACCACTGTCACTGATGGTAATAATTGTGAAACGACTTACACCGTTGAATTAACGGAACCAGATATACTTTCGAATGCTGCAATCGTTCAGAATGTTTCTTGTTTTGAAAATGCAGATGGCAGTATTGAACTGACGCCTACAGGAGGTACAAATCCTTATAACTTTCTTTGGAGTAATGGAAGTACCTTCCAAAATATTGCGGACCTAGCTTCTGGAGATTATTTCCTAACCTTGACCGATGTTAATGGTTGTGAACAATTGGACTCTTTTTCTATTGCAGCATCAGATACATTGGAGGTAAACATTGTAACGACAACATTATCCTGTTATGGTTATTCCGATGCCTCCGTAGATTTAGATATCATTAGTGGTGGTACACCTCCATTTAATTATGACTGGAGTAATGGAGCAACCGGTTCAAGTGTTGACAATCTGAGTGCAGGAATTTATGCCGTAAGTATTACAGATGCCAATGAATGTTTGAATACTCAGACAATCGAAATTGGTGAACCTGACTTTGTAACCGTTGATGCAACAATTACAGATCCAAACGGAGGAATTGATAATGGTATAATTGAATTAACAACAACTGGTGGTACTGCTCCATACAGCTTCCTTTGGAACACAGGAGCAACAACTCCTACTATTGAGAACCTACCTCCTGGAACGTATACGGTGTCGGTTACGGATGCCAACAATTGTATCCACATCGTTAGTTATACCTTGTCAACAAATAGTATTGAAGACTTGATAGGTATACTTAGTTTAGATATTTATCCCAATCCATCAGATGGGCAATTCCAGATAGTGGTTGAGAGTAAGGACGTTGTAAGTGGTCAAGTTACGGTTTACAATGTTTTAGGACAGGTGTTTTTCAATGGTATGATGGAAGGTAGTCGTTTAGAAATGGCGGTTGACTTGAAATCTGCTTCGGCTGGTGTTTACTTTGTGCAGTTGGAAATTGATGGAGCTGTAGTAGTTCGAAAGGTGGTGGTTGGAGAATAGAAGACCTCCTAGATTAAATTGACTTATTAAAAAAAGCTGCTCTGTTTCGGGCAGCCTTTTTTAATCGTAGAAAGTCCCTTGAGTTGTAGACACAAAAAAAGCCACTCTTTATCGGAGTAGCTTTTTTTTTGTTGACCCACAAGGACTCGAACCTTGAATGCCTGTACCAAAAACAGAAGTGTTACCATTACACTATGGGTCAATACC
>CALGLS010000169.1 GCA_937959375.1 uncultured Saprospiraceae bacterium | reverse complement strand
CTTTCCATGAAAACATTGACAACTCCAAATTGGTATTCCCCCCGTTCTACCGGACGGAGATCGTAACTGATTAATTGTTCTTCTTCTGATTCTAAGTTCAGGTCAATATTAAAATCACGCATTTGAAATTGCACAGGTACCTCATCAATGACATTGAGCTTTAGCGTTTGTTTGGATTCGTTTTTCAACGAAATGCTTATTTTAGAAACATCTCCTAACGATAATATTTTAGGAACCTGTCGACGTACTTTTACACGTACTGTTTTATTGAATAACAAAATGATATCTGCCACCACAATTGCTAGCGCCAATACAAAAGCCGTTTGTGCCACAGGGAACAAAAAGGGCATAGGGAAGCTCAGCAGAAACAATCCTACGATTGCTCCAAACAAAATAAAGAAGCGGTTACTTAGGTATAAATTTCTCAACGTGGTACTTCTATTTTTTTAACAATATCATTTACAACGGACTTGGTGTCATAGCCTTCCATCTCACGCTCTGGCGTAAGAATGATACGATGATTCAAAACTGGGTAAGCAACAAACTGAATATCATCTGGTGTTACGAAGTCGCGACCATTCATTGCTGCCACTGCTTTAGATGCCTTGAGTATCGCCAAAGATGCACGCGGCGAAGCTCCAAGGAACAAGTCTCCATTGTTACGGGTGTTGTGAATGATGGCAGCGATATAATTGACTAGTTCATCTTTAATGTGTACTTGTTCGATTAATTCTTGACAAGCCTTTATATCAGCTGCAGTGCAAACACCTTGTACCGTTTTACTTTGTGTGATTCTAAAGTCGCTTTTGAATCGATTCAAAATAGCTTTTTCCTCTTCCAGATTCGGGTATTCTACATTGATCTTAAACAAAAACCGGTCAAGCTGAGCTTCGGGCAGTTTGTAAGTACCCTCTTGTTCAATCGGGTTTTGAGTAGCGACTACGAAGAAAGGAAAGTCCATTGGGTAAGTCGTACCATCGACGGTTACCTGATATTCTTCCATCACTTCGAAGAGTGCCGATTGCGTTTTGGCAGGAGCCCGATTAATCTCATCAATCAATACGATGTTAGAAAAGACAGGCCCTTTGTTAAATGAGAATTCTGAATCCTTCATGTTGAATACATTGGTACCCACCACATCGGTTGGCATCAAGTCGGGCGTGAATTGTATCCGTGCAAAACCTACGCTAACGGTTTGTGCCATCAGTTTTGCAGAAAGCGTTTTGGCAACTCCAGGTACACCCTCTACAAGTACGTGACCGTGTGTAAAGATGGCAGCAAGAAGTAGGTCAATCATTTCATCTTGACCGATGATAACCTTTTGCATTTCATCCTTAATCTTATCCACCATATTTGTAACCGGAGATAAATCCAATCGGTTACGGCCCCATTGTGCATCAGGAGTTGGTGTGATAGCAGGAGGCGTTGGATTCAGGTTGACCGCTCCCGTATTTTCGACTGGCGTGGGATTGGTACTTTCGGTACCCTCCAAAGGATGTTCTGTTCGACCTTCCTGATTTTCGTTGTTGTCGTCAATATTCATAATGTTCTTTTTTTTCAAGGTTGAAGGAGTGTAAGGTTTGAAGGTTAGAAGGAGTGAAGATTTGAAGAACACACGATCGCGGGGTCCGCGTAATACTTGTCTTTCAAACCTTATACCCTTCACTCCTTCAAACCTTGTCTCCCTTCAAGACCCTATTTCTACTTACAATTCTTATAAAACTTATCCATCTCCATATGAAACTCAATTAAAGTTTGCTCAGAAGTAAAAGAGGAATCGTTTATATTTTTATGAAAACTAAAAATCTGTTCAATTACAGTCATTGGTATTTCTGACTTAGCTGATAGTCTTTTGAAAAACGCTGCGTCAGTCACATTGGTATTCATCAAATAACGTTCGCGAATGAAGGATAAAAATAATCGCATCTTTTGCAAACAGAGTTTTCGATGATCGTTTTGTATAAAGTATAAACTACCAATGGTGGAAATAAAATCCAATGAGGTGTTTTTATTTTCTTCCAAAACAGGAATGCTTCTTTGAGTTCGCTTTGCGCGAAATAGCAGATATAGCAAACCGAGGCCTATTGTAATATACCAAGCCCAAGCCAATGGTGGTTGCGAAAGAATATATTTTAAAGGCCCTTCACTTGATATTTGTCTAGGCCCACCGTTATTTGCATTTTGATTTCGACGTCTACCAATCGACTCTCTGACGCGACTGTGGTTATCCCAATAGATGTCACCTTCTGATAAATGAGAAAAAACTTTTGTCGCATAATTGATGCCCTTTTGATCAATCATTTGAATGTTAGAAAACGACAAAGGCGTAGTATGTAAATAGAAGGTGCCTTTTCCGTAAGGGATTTTTGCAAAATTAATTAGCGAATCGTTGATGACTCCAAGTTGAACAAAGCTGTAAGGTTCATCACAAAAATAAATACTATCAATGTGTTGCCAGCGATAAGAACCTACCCCTTTATTGTAAAAGTATTTGTATTCGATACCTGGTTCTTCCCGCAGGTCTTTGTGCAACATGTTGAGCGTAATGCTACTGTCTCGCATGGTTTGGTAGTCATCCCAATAGTTGTTGTTACACTCCGTGTAGTAAACATAAAACATGAGGTCGTAAGGGATCGTACGACTGGAGATGAAGGCATTGTTTCCATCTTCTACAAATTTCAATAGCGTGTTCACATCGGAAGTGTCCATGTACAAACCTTCACCAACGAAAACATAATTATCTGTTTGCTCGGTTAGGCTGTCGACAGGAAGTTTTCCTGCAAGACTGCTATTTATTTCGCTGAATTCCTTTTCAGGGAAATAAGCATCAAGCAAACCTTTGACCACATAAGTACCATAAGGTTCTTTGCTTTCTACCTTATAATTTTCAGTCCAGTTATGCGGAGACTTACCACTTCTTAAGAAGATGAAGCAGATGAGAATCAGCAAAGCTGCAATTCCAATAATAATTAGTGGTCGTTTGTTTTTCATATAATAATCGCCAACCGAAGTTGGAAGAGAACGCTTATTTAAATGGAAGTTCAAGTGTCAATCTCAATCGCTCACATAACGCAGTCGAGTGAATTGAATTTGTAATTGAGCTTTGATTTTGAATTTTATAGCTTAGTTCTATCCCCTCGTTTTGCCTGATTGATTAAATCAACAAAATTTGGTTTTAGGGTTAAAAAATCTTGTTCGCCTAACTCTGATTGTCCGTACCAAACACGTTCAAAAATACGCGTAGTGTTTCTGTAAGGTTTGAATAAATCAGTATTGCGTACCTCGCGTAAATAATCTTTGTTTGTCTTGTCTCGTTTCCATTTGATCCATTTATTTAGCGAAAGCTCTTTAATGATGGCTAAATAATATAATCGAATAGCAAGTGCGTAATTTTTTTGTTCAATTGATTGACGAATATGTCTA
>CALGLS010000168.1 GCA_937959375.1 uncultured Saprospiraceae bacterium | reverse complement strand
AAAACACCAAATTCTTTCCCAATCAATGAGATGCTGCAATATGGTATGGATGGTCCATTTATCTTTTGCATAAGTTTTCAAACCAATTCTCTTTAACTGAGCGACATCAATGTCATCGATTGCTTGCAAACTTAAGTTAAGTGCCTCTGCTAGTTCAATTCCTTCATTTAATTGATAAACGTATTTTAAAAATTCTGGATCTTTTTTTGTCTCAGGTTTTTCCATTTTTATGGTTTTAATTTTCCGTTGGGATGCATACTTTGTTGTGTTCTATGTTTTCATTTAACACGTACAATATTTTGAGAGTCCCATTATTAGTTCTAGAATTTTTCCAATTCAATTGCTTCTGTAAAGTAAGATTTAAATTCCCTTGAGAGATCTTCATCAATAAATTTGACAATTGTAAAACTACTATCCCATGAAATAATTTCCATTCTCGATCGATTAAATTGAATATTCCCATTCTCCCAAACTTGTTCGTTTCCATCAGCAAAGGGCAATTCTGTATTAGTTATTTCAATTTTTTCATTTTTATTGATTGCAGAAAACACTCCCCAAATAATTTGAATATCAGAATTTCTAATCATTTCCATTTCTTCTGCGGAAATTAAAAACCAATCTTTTTCTTGATTTATTGGTAAACGTTCAAGTTCTTTAGTATTAATTTCTAAATCGGTTATCAACCACTTAAATTCTTGAATAGCGTCTTTTATCGGTTCTAGAAGAATATTCAAGTTAGTATGATATTCAAATTTATCTGTATTTTCAATTATCCAATTCACTCGTTTAAGTTTTACGTATTATTCTCACTAATACCCAACTCATCCAAAAACGCATCCTGCTCATCAATATGCAGCGCAATGGTTTTGTATTTCTTTTGGATGCCATAAATTTTATTAAGCACCTGTGTTTCATTTAGGTAGAGAATCGTGTTGTGTGTATCAAGTAAATCGAATAGTGACAGACAGGTATTGTATTTATCTTTTGGCAAAGACTTACGACTCTTTTCAATCCGCTCAATGTGGCTAAAAGGAATCGTACTTTGGCAACCAAAGCCATATCTCAATCGCAGTTCCTTTGTTTCATGGTCAATCAATATCAGTCGCTTATTCAAGGATCTCAAAATCGCAAGAATCTGAATAATTGTATACAGGCCAAGTCCCGTCATCACCCAAGCCACATAGACATTCCACTTTTCCAACAAGATATGTGCAACAATCGTTTCGACTAAAACCAGAAATAAAAATACACCCACAACCGATACAATTCCACTCTTTTTAAAATAGGTAAACTCATGCTTTCTGAGGGCACTCTTTCTACGCGGAGCAAACAAGTAATAGAACACAGAGACCTCTGTTGCCAAAACTCGACCTACTCGACCTGGGAATATTTCGTTACAAGCGACCAGTAAATTGTCATAAAAATCATTGGTATCCGATTTCTTACTTTTAAAGGATTTCTTTAGCGCAAATATTTTATAAATGACCGTTGATAAAATGCCAATTTCTATGATCGGTATTGCGATGAGTTTTACTTTATCAAGCAAAGATTGTTGATCGTTAGGTAGAATAAAACTTGCGGCGAATATCCCAATCAAGAAAACATAGAGCGTCGTAAAATTCGGAATATCCGTCTTTCTTATCAACAAAAAATAAACAATAGGTATGGTAATTAATAAATCGAGAAGAATCCCGAAAGACAATCCGGATGGATCAGCTTGAAAAGTTTGTGTTTTGACGAGTCCAACCAAAAAGACTAGTAAAAATAAAGGAATCGCCAGTTTCAGATGTTGGAGTTTTAGTTTCTTTATCATCTTTTAATGATTTTCGTTGCGTTGCTTTCTTCTATCCATACAACACGAGCATGAGCGCTTTAGTTGGGTTTTGGTTGTTTTTTTTTGTGGATGAAAGATACTCTAAACATTGAATATCACGCTGTTCTTTCACCACAGTTAGCTGCCAAGAATTAATGCTCAATTAATCCATTAAACAAAACAGGTTTCCATTCAAAAATTAGAGCATGTTTAAATTTAGTTTCCTATGAAAATCAAGAGTTTATGGTTCTCGCTAACAATTTTTTAATGAGTTTAGCGAGCTAACTGAATTCTAAAATTGGACGTGAGGTTCATAAAACATTGATTTGCAATTAAATGGAAATTTAAACATGCTCTTAATTCCCCAAAAGTGGTTTATCTTTAAGCAAGTGATACTGCAAGGCCATGCCAATACAATTTTTCAATTCTTCTTTTGGCACTTCATCTTTCAAACCAAACAAGATCGCTCTATTCTTTTCATAGTTAAATTTATCACCGTAAATCTCACGAAATGTCAGTACCAATTTACTGGTACATTTAAAATAAATCGCGTATTGATCTGGCGTTTTTGCTTTCCAGTCTATTCGGATGGTACTTCCTTTTTTGACTAAGTAACTGGGTTCGCCCCACTTGAGGGTTTCTTCTATTTCGCTTATGCTTTCTATTTCTTTTGCTGTTTCAATAATTAATTTTCGGAGATAGTTGATTTTTGGCTTTATGGCCTTTGGGTAGGAATCAAACTTTGTTTCTACTTTAGGATTTTGGTTGATTTTTAGCTTTTTCATGCTATGTACGTTTGGTTACTTCCAATTTTTTCGTCCATTAATTCGTTCAATGTCTTTTTTAAATTCCTTCCTTAGATCGGATATAAAACCATCCATTTTTTGCTGCTCGTCTGAGTCGATACCATTACTTGCTTTCGCAACTTCTTCTACCACCTCTAGAAGAAAATTGTATTCCGGATCTGGTCCATGCATTTCGCAATAGGAGATTACTTTTTTGTAAAGGTCTTCTACAGAGTTATTGTTTTTTACTTCGTAGTCAAAAGACCATTTTATGTCTTCCCCCCATTTATGATCTGCTAGTTTTTTATCAATTACTTCTAACTCTTCTTTTTGAATAGAACCATCGGCCATTGCGACTACGTAAATTAGTTCGCCTAGCGCTTCGATTAACTTTGCTGTGTTTTTCATATTATTTTTGTGTCTTTCTTTTTTAAACTTAACTTCTGTGGTTATCCACTTTTATATGTTTTTTTTTTCAACCACAAAAGAAACAATAGAAAACAAAAGTACAAGCGTGCCTAGCTTATTCGTTACTTCGATCGTGGGTTTTTGTTTTCTTTTTTGACCTTTTGTGGCTATCCACTTTTATATGTTTTTTTTCAACCAATCTCTATTTGTTCTCAAATTCTTTTTTAGTCAATCGATATTGCACGACACTTTTGTATACACCATCTTTTCTAATATGCTCAATCAACTCACCTTCTTTTATCATTCCATTATTAATCATCACTTTGCCTGATGCAGGATTTTCGACAAGATGTGTCGCAAGGATTTTATTTAGGTTTAATTCATCAAATCCAAATTCAAGAATAGCAGCTACCGCTTCTGTCGCGTAGCCCTTGTTCCAAAATGGTTCGGCAATCCAATAGCCCAGTTCTGCTCGATTAAAGGCTTGATTTAAAATAAGCCCAATACCTCCAATAAAATCTTCAGTTGATTTCAGTCGAATCCCAAAAGTAAACTGCGTTTTGTTTTCAAATCCTTCATTCGCCTTATTTATCCAAAAAACAGCGTGTTTTTCTTCATAAGGATGTGGAAGGTTCAGTGTGTTCTTTGCGATTTTTTCATTGCCAGCATATTCAACTATTATAGGAATATCCTGAACTCGAATTTTCTCTAAAGATAACCTTTCGGTAAAAAGTTGAGGGAATTTTTCCATTTTATTTGCTAATAAGTAAATGCTTAAAACAACTTCTATATTCCTAAAGCTTCCAAGGTTTCCACATCTAACTGTCCCATTGGTAAACTAAAATCTCTCTGATATTCCCGCAAGGCAGTTTTTATTTCAGTAGAAAACTTTGTAATAGGTTTGGCTTCATCCAAATATCCTTTTTGCATTAAGGCTAGTTGAATTTTTATAAGCACATCTGAGTCAAGCTTGTTACCACAAAGAATTTCCTTCCATTCTATTGTTCCTTGGCGCACCAGTTTTTTATACGCAATCGTTTCTTCAACATAATCTGTTTGCGTTTCATCACTGACCAGAAAAATGATTTTTTCAAAATTAGCTTTCTTATCTAGTTGCTCAAAACTAAGTTCATCTTCAGCGCCTTCATAAATCCAATCTCCATTGTAATCTACACTAAAATAGATGGAATCAAGTTGCACAGCATCATTTACTTCTCCAATATACATTTTAAACGTCTGTTCGTCTTCTTCAAATTCATCCGGAAGCTGGCATTTTGCATAACACTTACCAGGCTCTCGATTTATTGGCATATCGCCAGGTTGCGCAAAGAGATGTACGGCGCTCAGCAATATGGGAAATAACGTAACTATGTATTTCATCATCCTTTTAGTTTAAATGACTTTCGTCAAAAATGTGTTCGATTATTGCTTTAGTTTTAATTTTCAAATCTCATCTATCGCTACAAAAAAGAATATTTAAGTCTTAATCCAAATGTATCGATAAGATCTCTTTTGTATAATATTCCGATATCAATTTTTTTTATCTGCATACCTAAACCTAAGTCTACACGTCCATAAATTTTAGTAGAAAGAATAACCAAATTACTTCGATATGGAGCAAGAGCATATTCTTCAAAATATTCATCTACAGCCTTACCAGCTACGTAAGTTCTTGAAGTTTTATATTTTGGTTCTGGAGATTCTGTAAATCTATATTCAAAGCCTCCACCAATTTCCAGATATAATTTTTGCTTTTTGAAATAAAAAAATTTAATGCCTATTCCTGACGAGATCGTAGTTAGCTTCCAACTTGATTCGTAAATGTTTCTTGTACCATTAGAACCACGAAAATCATAATCAATGTGTTCCTTTTTAAAATCCCGTAATCTTAAACTTAAGTCAGTAGTAAATACGAAACGCTTTCCTAGCCTCCTCTCATAGAAAGCTCCCATTCCTGTACCGTATTTAAATTCCGTAGCCAAGTTCCCTTTTGCAAATTCATAAATCATCATTGCTCCAGCTTTGTGCGTTGGAATATCCAATGTGTCTCTTGAAAAACAATCAGTAGAAAAAAATAAAGTAAGTAGAAAAAGGTTTAGATATTTTAGTTTGTTCATTTTCAATTATTTAAGATTACTTCTCAATTCAGCAATCACTGGCAGTTCCGGCGAAGTGCACCTCTCCTCGAACCGCACAGACTGACCGATCTTTAGGACTTCGTGACATGAGACAATCGATCGCGGACAATTCCAACCTGTCTACCGCCAGGTAGATTCCAATTCCAATTCTAATTCTAACTCCAATTCTAATTCTAACTCCCCCTACCCTTTCAACCAATCATAAAAAGCTCCCATCTTCTCCTCATTTTCTTTTATCCATTTCGTTTCAACCTCACTTTTCGTTTGAGTTATAAAATAACAATATGCTTCAAGATGACCAGACTCCACTAATGAACCATAAAATGTAACGTATAAGTCCCACCAGATTCCTTTCTTATCTTTTTTCATTTCATCTAGAACTTTGAAAATTCCTTCGGTACTTTCGTAAAATAATGTTTGTTCTGACTTACCTTCATTTTCCTCTGAAAGCTTTGAGGCTGCCAACATCGACAACATTAAATTAGCAGAAGAGAAGTCGTCGTTGACATCCATGTCACCTAAGCTAATACTGATGTTCTTGTCATCTTTTTTCTCAACACCTTCTCCCATCAATTCCATTAACATTGCAAGTGCACTTTCTGATCGAGTGGTATTGGGTTCTATCAGTAAAAAGAAATGTAAGCCCAATAAAGATTCGACTCTTCTGTTCTGTTCTTTTTTAATGATAGCCAATAAATAGTTGCTAGTACCATGACTTGGATTTAAGGAAATTGCATCTATCAGATTCATTTCTGCTTCTGCTTTTTCTCCCATGTTATACAACGTGAGTGCCAAGTTATATTGTAACAAATAATTGTCTGGAAATTCCTGTACCGCTTTTTTGTAAACCTTAACGGCTTCTTTTGATTTTCCCATAATGTCCAAAGCAGATCCCTTCGTTACATACGCATCCTTCAAATGCTTGTCTTCATTTTTGATGACTTTATCCATATGCTTTACCGCCTTCTTATGATCGCCTTTTGCGAAATATGAAAAGCCTATTTCGTAATGCACCAAACTTGATTTTTTGTCTAATTTTAATGCTCTTTCATACACCTCGATGGCCTCGTCGTATTTCTTAGCATCGTGGAGTTCTATCCCTTCTTTTACGAGTTGTTTGATTTCGCTTTGCGCAAAAAATGTTATTGGAATAAGTAGGATTAACAGAATTATAATTCTTTTCATTATGTGACCGTTTTTCAAGGTTGTAATTTAATTGTTTGAATAATTGAGGAACTACTCAAATATAGTAAAAAGAATGGAGCATAAGTAATGTAAGTAGGTTGGCATTCATGTTGTTTTATTTTCGGGTTCTAAGGTCCCTTGTCCATACTCAGGTATGAAAGCTTTTGTTATCATTAGAAATGAATGCTTACAACACGGTTTGCTTATTCAAAAATCCACTCCAATCCTTCAAGTCGTAGACCAAAAGAATTGCCCGCAGCTAAAGGAGGTAGATCAATCACCTCAGGAGTATCAGCTCTGTATTCCATTGGATATACATCTCTTATTGCCATATCTTGTGGCGAACCATTAGGTGGCGTATCCCAATCTGTCAATTCAACTCGATAGACCAATCGATCTCCTTCCATTTTCCAATCTAAAATGAATTCATATTCAATTCCAACTTCACAATCGTAAATTTCAAGACTTTGATTAACAATCGTTCCTCCTCCCGCGCTTGGTATCACAAGACTCAATACGAGGTCAGGGCCATCTGCTGGATCCCAAGGCTCGGTTCCATTCATGGCCGGAAAGTCGTAAACTACAATTTTGTTGATTTTTATTTCTATTGGGTCTTCTAAGTCCTCACAAGTTGTTCCGCTGAATCCGGGTGGGCAATCACAGTCTCCGTTATTACAGACTCCATCGTTTGCACAAACGACGGTTTCACAAAGATCTATTTCAGCAGAATCATCTTTACAAGAGAAAAGACAGACTACAGCAAGACAAAAGATGATCATCTTTTTCATAAGTTTATATTTTTTGTTTTGGAATTTTCTTGAGCTTAATTTGGATGCAAATTACATTATTTTTTCTTTTAGCTCAATGTTTTTTTGCCATTTTTTGTCGTAGCCTTCAGGCCAATTCCAACTTATACTTCAGGTTATTTGCTTTTGTATTTCATAGATAAAAACAAATCATCCAAGGGTCTGAAATTACAAATCTCTAGCCATTGCCAAAAAATTAAAGTGCTCCTTTCCAATTTGAAAATCGTGTTTACCTACTTCAACAAAATTATTCTTTTTGTAAAAACTAACCGCTCGTTCATTCTCAACTAAGACAGACAACCAAATCTTTTCAAAACCACCGGCAGTAGCTTCTTCTAACAAAAGCGTCTGTAATTGATAACCAATTTTTAAGGATAAGAAATCTCGAAGCACATATATTTTTTGTAGTTGACAAACCTTAGCTTGTTTAATAAAATCAGATGGAGAATCTAACTTAAGTTTTGCGTAAGCAACAGGTAATTTATCCACAAAAGTTATCCAAAATTTATTTGTGGACTGACTTATACTTTTCTCAATTTTGGCAACAGAAAAAGTACGATTAAAATATTCTTTTAAATCTTCTGGATCTCTAAAAAGATGACCAAACGTTTCCGCAAAGGTAACCCTACCCAATAGTGCAATAAATTGAGCATCGCTTACCGTGGCAAGTCTCGTTTCTACTTGCATTATTTCTTTAGTTTAGTTTGTAAATGACTCTATTTGGTTTATTAAGGTTTAAAGGAATACGACCAAACAAAATCACTTAGGTCCTTAGTTTTTTAATTTTGACAAAAGTATAGAAACCGATTGAATAATAATACCAGCAATACCTCCATAAAGTTGTCCGGGGCCAAAAAAGTTGATTCCGCAATAGACAACAAACATCAACATAAGAATGATTACCAATGAAATATTGGTTGGAGGAAAAACGCCTGGTTTGAGGTTCCAAATGATCAGTACACTAATCAAACCCATCGCAACCATCTGCATTCCCATCATTAAACTCATGCCTTGCCACAAACTCCAAATATTGGAATCTACTCCCATTACTACCAAAGCTTTATCGAGTAAGCTATTGACTTCTGGCGTGACAAGTTCTTTGAAATGTGCATAGGTATGTAGCAGTCCGATTAAAATGGTGGTAACACCATTAAATAGAAAAAGTCCTTTGGAAATTTTAATTCGTTTTGTGTTCATATTATTGTGGTTTTGTGAATTAGAATTAGAACATACTTCTTATGCGGGGCTCTGCGTTTACTTCTCAGTTCAGCAATCACTGGCCGTGCCGGCGAAGTGCTTATCAACCTTTAGGCCTTCGTGACAAGGAACTCCCGATCGCAGGTCATTCTAATTCTAATTTCTAACTCACCCCCTATTTCCCATCCGGCTCACTAATTACCCGAACGATCACATCCGTGCGTCCATCAATCAACAAATCAATATCATTAGCTGCGATGCGAGAAAGGTCGATGATTGCCTTCGCTTTATTACTCATGATATCGTTCACGGTTACCTGCACTTTTTTCTTTCGCTTGACACTGTAAACTTCGACTACACTTCCCATGGGAATTGATATGGCGTTTTGTCGAATGGCGCAGGTGTATTTATTTTTATCGTAAATTTCTTCGGTCTTTGTTTTCTTTCCGTGTAAAGAATCTGCATAGTAAGTAGCCTGTCCTTTAAATGTCTTTTCTGCAGCGGGTGATGATATTTCAGTTTCCTTATTGTTCGTCTCTTCTACAGGAGTTGGTGGTGCTGGTGGTTTTGGAGGAGTAGTGTTTTCCTTTGGCTCGGGAGCCACTGGTGGTGCAGGTGGCGTTGGTGGTTTCGGCGGTACTACTTCAGCTGTTGGCGCGGGTGGTGCTGGTAATCCCGGTCCCTGATTTTTACAAGCTGTAAATAAGAGTAAAAAAACTACGGCTAATGCGCAAAGACTCGTTTGACTTGTTGATTGTTTCATTCTAATTGGTTTTAATTGGTACTTGAAATAACTTCAATAATTAAGATAGAACATTTTTTATTGAATCTTATATTTCAAGCTATTATTTATGTCGAAATATCTACTTGAACTAAATGTTCAAAACATAAATCCGCTATTCAATCCAGTTCAAAACTGTGATTA
>CALGLS010000167.1 GCA_937959375.1 uncultured Saprospiraceae bacterium | reverse complement strand
AAATCATCCCAATGAGATTTATTTACATTCTTTTCGAGACAGTATATGTTGTTTAGAT
This sequence comes from uncultured Saprospiraceae bacterium, assembly GCA_937959375.1. GTDB lineage: Bacteria > Bacteroidota > Bacteroidia > Chitinophagales > Saprospiraceae > CALGLS01. The sequence goes on along the minus strand of CALGLS010000167.1, from coordinate 15,239 downwards.
TGCCAATAGACTTATCAGCTTCTAGTATTTTTTCGTGTAGCGATTTGTTGCCTGTTAGTACAAATGAGATCGCAGCATCTTTTAAAATATAACGAACCTCATCCATCGTAACTGGTGCATGGATTGGTACGGGGATGGCTCCAATTTGCTGAGCAGCAAAGTCTATAAAATTCCATTGAGGGCTCCCGCCTTCGGTGATGATACCAATGGTGTCTCCACGCTTTAGCCCTAGCTTAAGCAAGCCAGCACTTACTCGGTCGATCATCTCAAGACAGGCCTTGGTTGAGAAAGGCAACCACTTTCTATCACGCCGCATAACTAAAGCTTCCTTTTGAGGATACTTTGCTAATTGGTAAGGTAGAATATCGAATAGTCGCCTATATTCCATTAGGTTTGTCTGTAGTTGATAGTGCGGTTCTATTTAACTAAAGTAGGGAAAAATTATTAGCATTCTTTTATTTGAATAGAAAAACTACAATTAGCTTATAATTTTAGTTCCGCTTCTCCCAAAAGAAAAAGAGCATCAACTAATGCTGATGCCCTTTTCTTTAGCGTAAAATTTACGTCTAAAGTATCTTACATTTTCGTTGCAGTCATATCAATAGTCAAAGAAATTTCATCGTTGATAAACTTATCTTTCAAGTCATCAAAAACGCTCTTTGAACCATAGTTGATACCCCAGTCGGTACGGTTGACTGTAAACGCAGGAGCTGTTGCATTGATTTTATCACCAGCGATAACAACATTAGCAGGAAAAGAAACACTCTTTGTTTTTCCTTTCATTGTTAGGTCACCTGTAATAACATGTGAATTTTTTCCATCAGTACCTTTAGCTACACTAGTGATAGTGAATGTTGCATCTGGGTAAGTTGCTACATTAAAAAAGTGATCTGCATTTTCTTCAGACACACCTTTTAAGTGTCCTTCTAAATCTTCTTTACCATCTCCAGCTTTTAAATCTGTAACGGTGATAGAGTTCATGTTAAGCATAAATTGCCCACCTGAAATATCATTGTTAGAAGCATCTAGTTTACCTTTTGCAATATCAATAGTACCAGAGTGAGTTCCAGCAGGCTTAGAACCTGTCCAGTAAATTTTACTTCCTGGATTGATTGCGTAACTAACAGAGTTAGCAGCAGCGGCAGCTTTACCTACAGCTTCTCCAACTTTTGCTTTATCTCCTGCAGCTTTATTTTTACACGAAGTAAGTGCCAAGCCTAACACTAAAATCATAAATGAGAATTTGATTGCGATCTTCATTGATTTACCTTTGAATGAGTGAATAAATATTAGTTCGATTGTTATAGAACTGCAAATTTATACTTTATAGCGGATATTAATGTTAATATCCCTTAAGTATTACAGGAAATAATAGCCCAGACGCTTCGCAGGTCAATATACAAGGCCAACTACATCAATTTTTGACGTTATAACTATCTTGGAAATGGTATAAAGTTGAAGTTGCTAAATAGGACTGTTGTGGATGCTCCAGCTAAGAAAAAAACAATTAAGGCTGTTTTAACTCTTCAAGGAAAGTAATGGTATCGCCAAGGCTTCCAAGTAATTTTACATTATCTGGTCGATTGATACTTTGAGACATCACTTGGTAGCCAGATAGTAGTACTTGACTTTCAGGAAACGTATCTGCTAATTGATCTACATACTTTTGAACAGGTTGTTGGGCATATGTTTCGGAGACCATTGTAAAGAGATAGGAAGGACGAAGTATGCTGTAAGCATCCTGTATATCTTGTACCGAATTATTCAATCCCATATAAATCACTCGGTGACCACGAGATTTGAGCAAGTAGTGCATAAACATTAGGCTTAGTTCTTGGTTTTCGCCTTCCGGCAAAAAGATCATAAACTTTCGAACACCACGTCCACTCTTTATAGGTAATGCATCGGTTGCTTTAAGTATTTTTTGACGAATCAAACAACTCATAAAGTTTTCCTGAGCAGGAGAAACCGAGCCTGTAAGCCAAAGCACGCCTAATTTATCTAAAAATGGGTAAACAACCTCCAGCATCGTCTTTTCAAAACCTATTTCCTTTTCACTTTTGCAAATGACATGATGAAACTTCAATTCATCCATCTCAATCATGGCAATAGTCAAAGCATTTAATTGTACATCATTTTCAACACCTATTGCCGCATTGTTGGAAACTTGGTTGCTTATCTCTTGTCTACTCATTTTGGCGATCATAGAGATCTTAGTGCCGTTTTTATTGAGAAATACAATATTCAACAAGTGCTTGAGGTCCTCGTCCTGATAATATCGAATATTTGTTTTGGTACGTTTAGGTACCACAAGGCCATAACGCTGCTCCCATATGCGAATAGTATGGGCCTTGATCCCGCAGAGTTTTTCTAAATCCTTTATAGAATAGATAGCCAAGTTGAAAAATATTTATTTAAATAATAAAAGTTGTAGGTAAAGAGGATAACACACTTTTTCCCGAATTGTTTAGCCTTATTGTCAATTTACAGATAAAAGCATAAACCCAGCAACGTACATATGTGGTTGTTTTTCACTATTTTTGAAGCTGAATTTGAACTCTTTCTTTGGAGATCTTCGCCCTAAATCTAGAAAATCTCCGAAATTTATTAAAAATTAGCACATGAAAGTACTTTACACCTATTTCAATAAATCTATTAAAGTAATACTGATACTTGCTCTTTGCTGCATTTTTCAGGCCAATATACAAGCGCAATTCGCAAATGACGTCGGAATTATTGCGGTTAATTCCCCACAATCTCAATGTGGACTTGGCAACGAAACCGTTGAAGTCACTATCCAAAACTTTGGGCTCAACCCACAAGCACTCATACCTTTAAACTTTACAGTGAATGGCGTTGCAAGTAGTGTGGTACAACCTATAGATGGGGTCTACACCGGTGTACTTGGTACAGATAGTATAGCCACATTCACATTTGATGCGCCATTTGACTTTTCTGCAGAAGGAGTATATACCATTGCTGCATTTACCCAATTAGAAGGCGATATGGACTTGAGCAATGACACTACCTACTTTGTGGTTGAAAATATTCTTACAGTAGGCGTTCTTCCATATTACAATAACTTCGAATCAAGCGTCAACGGTTGGTCAGTAGACGAAAATGATCCTACGGTTCAAAACTCTACTTGGGATTTCGGAACTCCTTCAACTCCCAACATCTCTGGAGCAGCCAGTGGTAATAATGCTTGGGTGACTAACCTAAGTGGTGACCATAGCTCTAACGAACTTTCTTATATCCTATCTCCATGCATGAACTTCTCTAACGTTACTGTAGATCCGGTTATCAGTTTTTCTATCAACTTCGATACAGAATTTAGTTATGATGGTGCTTGGTTAGAAGGAAGTGTAGACGGTGGTGTTACCTGGGATAAAGTTGGTACCATAGGTCAAGGACTCAACTGGTATAACTTCGATAATACTAACCAAGATTTAGGTGAAGTTTGGGCAGGTAACTCCAACGGCTGGATCTTTGCTAAAGATACTTTGCAAGGTTACACAGAGCAAGCGGATGTTCGTTTTAGATTTGCTTTTGATTCTGATGGATCGGTCCAAAATGATGGTGTTGCAATAGATGACATCTATATAGGTAATCCTGTGGCTACTGACATAGGAGTAGCTTCTGTTTCTAACTCTGATATGTCTTTATGTGGATCTGAAATGGATAGCATCGTTATTGAAATTAGAAATTTTGGTACACAAGCTCAATCTGGTTTTGATGTATCTTACCAAATAGATAATGGTCCTATCGTAACAGAAAACGTAGGACCCTTAACCGTTAATCCTGACGAAATCGTAACCTATACCTTTTCTGAGACCTTCAATTCAAATGCTTTCAACACCATATTTGAAATCAATTCTTGGACGAACCTCTCAAGTGAGCTATTCGCATTCAATGATAGTACCTCATATAACCTTGCTTCTCTCTTCCCTGAACCTCTTCCAATTGTAGAAGACTTTGAAGACGCAGTCCTTCCAATGGGTTGGGTAAGCGACGGTACTGTTGGTGATGGTCACAACAATACTTCCTTCGTCATCTTTGACAATATGTATTCCTTCGATCCAGATCTTGAGATTACAAGTCCTATTCTTGGACCAATCAATCCAGGTGACAGTTTAACGTTCGATTATAGGTATACAGATTGGAGTGCTGGTACAGATCCAACGACCTTAGCTGGTGATGAATTAAATGTTCAAATTTCAAATGATTGTGGTGAAACGTTCACTACCATTTTTACTATTGACCAAAACAATCATACGCCTAGTGCTGTGATGACGAATCGTTTAGTTGACTTAGACGCTTATGCTGGTGAATATATTCAAGTTCGCTTTTTTGCAACTTGGGGAGCTGGTGACTACTGGCTAGATGTTGACAACATCAATATCATTGGTTGTCCGATTGACTTTGCAGAAAATACCGTGATCACGGACGCTACTCCTGGATCGGAAGATGGAAGTGCAATGGTTAATCCAACTCAAGGACAAGCGCCTTACGAGTATACTTGGAGTAATGGTGCCACCTCTAATCCCGCGACTGATTTAGCGCAGGGAGATTACATCGTTACTGTAGTGGATGCCAATGGTTGTATGAATGTAGTTGAAGTAACAATCGGTACATTTGTTAGCACTGATGATGTACAAGTCTTACGTGATATTGTTGTCGCTCCAAATCCAACATCAGGTAGTGCATTCTTAAACTTGTCATTTAATACACCTGTTGAACTTAAGGTAGAAGTATTGAATATGGTTGGGCAAACGGTTTTTGCTGCCAAAGCATCTAACACAATAGAAGAGAGTTACGAAGTAGATTTGACAAACTACAGTAGCGGGATGTACTTCATCCGCCTATCAATGGATAATGAAACGCATGTAGAGAAGTTGATCAGAATGTAATTCGCCGGACATCGACTTCCAATAAAAAACCCGAATTTTTGAGCATTCAAAAGTTTGGGTTTTTTATTGATTTACACGAAGTTGTTCATAGTCCCGAATTTTTCAAACGAATCCTAAACATTATTAGCTAAAAAAGCATTTTACTAAAGTAAAATGAATCGTTAAGTATAACACAAAAAATAATCTGCGCTAGATTAAATATTTGCGGGCGCTCATCTTCGTTTTTTGTTGTTACTAAAAAAGAACTATGAAAATCGGTATTGTATGTTACCCAACCTATGGAGGAAGTGGTGTTGTTGCTACTGAGCTAGGAAAAGGCTTAGCAGCTAGAGGTCATCAGGTGCATTTTATCACCTATCGCCAACCGGCTCGACTGACTACTTTCCAAGAAAATGTTTATTATCATGAGGTGAGTTCAGCAGATTACCCATTGTTTGAATACCCTCCTTACGATACTGCATTGGCCAGTAAGTTGGTAGACGTTGTTAAATATGAAAACCTTGATTTACTTCACGTGCACTATGCCATTCCGCATGCTGCTGTTGCTTATATGGTTAAGAAGATTCTTTTGCAGGAAGGTCGATATATTCCTGTTGTTACAACGCTGCATGGAACCGACATTACGCTAGTTGGTAAGAATGGAGCATTTGCTCCAGTGGTCGCATTCTCAATTAACAAGTCAGACGGTGTAACTGCCGTTTCCGAAAGTTTGAAACGCGATACAGAAAAAATATTTGACATAAAAAATGAAATCAAGGTCATTTATAATTTCATTGATTTTGATCGTTTTCGGAAATTAGATAAAGACCATTTCAAAAAAGCGATTGCTCCAAATGGTGAACGTATTCTCGCCCATGTATCTAATTTCCGAAAGGTAAAAAGAGTGGAAGACGTGATTCGAGTTTTTGAAAAAGTATACAAAAAAATTCCTTGTAAATTGTTGCTTATTGGCGATGGGCCAGAGCGACAAAAAATGGAGGGACTCTGCCGTGAAATTGGACTTTGTGATGAGATTCGTTTTTTAGGTAAGCAAGATGCGGTGGAAGAGCTACTCGCGGTATCTGATCTATTTATCATCCCTTCAGGAAGTGAAAGTTTCGGACTTGCAGCACTAGAAGCAATGGCTTGTGAGGTTCCTGTAATTTCATCAAATGTAGGTGGACTTCCAGAAATAAACATTCATGGGAAAACAGGTTTTTTAAGTGACCTAGGAAATGTAGAAGAGATGGCTGCTAATGCCATAAAGTTGTTGAGTGATGACGAAATGTTACAGCAATTTAGAAAAAATGCATTGGCTCAAGCCGAACGATTTGACTTAGAAAATGTACTGCCACAATATGAAGCGTATTACGAAGAGGTCATTCAAAAATCAGTAACCAACTACAATTTGGAAGTTGAATAATTAACTGAAGCAATTCATAACTCTATATAGAAGAAGCCCTTGATGAAATTTCATCAAGGGCTTCTTCTATTAAACTTAATATTGCAACGGCCTAATTCAACATCAAGATTTTCGTCACAATCGCATCTGGGTTTTCAATATTTTGTGTGCTAGTACTAAACACTAGATAAACACCAGAACTTACCTTCCTACCATTGTAATCTCTCCCGTCCCATATCGCTTGACCACCTAGAGATTTTGATTCATATACCAGCTGCCCATTGACATCGGTTATCTTAACATTCGCATCTCGTGCAAGGCCTTTAATTGCTATCGGCCCATCGTATCCTGGCTTAACTGGGTTGGGATAAGCATAAGCATTTTTACTGTTGACAACACCTCCTTCTTGTGCATCTGACTGATAAGAAATTAGTCCCGCAGAGGTGCCAATAAAAACTTCCCCCGTTTGTTTATTCACTGCTATCCCGTTGATTTGATTCGCGAATAAAGGACTATTATTCGTATCGAAAAATGCCAATTGCGTTCTTCCATCAGGTGAGAACAAAAACACACCATTATTGGTACCAACCCATTTTCGGTTTGCGCCATCTACTGCAATCGCTCGAACCTCTTGTGTCCCCAACAAGAAGGTATTAAACCCTCCTACTTCAACAACTCTTCTAGAACCTTGACAGCTGCCATCAAAAATATTTCCACCGCATTCAAAAATCACAACTCCTTCATTGGTACCAACCCAAATATCTCCATCTAAATCTGCGGTAATACTAAATACGGTATTATTCGGAAGTACTGAGTTTCCTGAATTAAATCGCGTTAATCTATCATCACTACTATCATCCAAGGTTCCTCCATTGTCATAAACCAGTAATGCCTGTGAGCCCCCGTCTACGCTAAACCACTTGTGGCCAGCACCATCAATTGCTAAAAACCGAAGACCTGTTTCTGGGATTGAGATGATATCATTATCCCAGGTTCCATCGCTTTTCAGAACGGAAATAGGCGTTAGTGTAGAGTGGTTGGCCACCCATAAATTATTGTCCTCATCAAATGCAATCCCAGAAACCCGAACTCTATTTGCATCTCCAATTGCGGGTTCAAGAGGTGAATTAGCATTCGCGGCATTAAAACGTTGAGTCGGTTCCCCATCGACCATTTCTATCATCCCATCCCAAAGTGTTCCAATATATGCATTACCATTAGATGGATTTATTGCAGCGTCAACATAACCTACTAAGTCTTCTAGAAGTGGGCTGTAGCTTGGATTGTAGTTCGTCCATTCTCCATCTTTAAGTTGGTAGTAGCCGGCTCCTCCAAATGTTGGATCACGGTCAGATGTTTGGGTGGCAACTAAAACGACATTATCAACAATTTCGATATCTGCTACATTTATTTGCCAAGGAGAATTATAGTTAGACAACTCACAAGGAGCGTCATAGCTAGTTGCCTTTCGTACATTTCTCCATTCGTCTGCATACCAAATCTGTCCTTTTTCATCTTCTATTGCATAGCGAGGTCGATTAGCACACTTGTCTCCTGATAAGATATAACTTCCGTTTTCGTCAAAGAAAAGTACTTTTCCCGCACAATTTGTATTACACGAAATGTCACAAGCACAACTTGAACTAGGAATACAACAACTCATACCAACAATCAAACGCTCTCCTTCCCCAGTTAAAAAACGTACACTAAAATTTTCTTCTCCATACAAAGAATCAAGAGACATCCCATCGTAACTCATTAACACACCATTTACATCTGTGTAAAGTTTGTCTTTGTATGTAATCAAATTGGTGCTTGCGTAGTCACTTGGAAAGCCAACTGCCTCATCAAGAAATTCCCATTGACCAAAGTCTTGAATGTTGACTGTTTCGGTTCGCTCTACTCGATAAATTCCTTCATCCGTAGCAGCATAAATAAAGTTATTAAAAACGGTAACACTATTAAATTTAATTTCCGCTTGTACCTCATCTCCAAATTCTCTGTCTCTCACATTTAGCACTTTCATTCCAAATCCCATTGCCATGTAAGTTTCCGTTTCTGAATCGACATAAACGTCATAGACTCGCTTATCTCCTGTCGCTTGACTAGTCAAAATAAATGGCAAATTAAAAATTTCATCTTGACTGATAATATCAAGATTACTGTTGGCATAAACCATTATTAATACATCATTGAATTTGTCGTGTCTTATGATATTGGTTCCAATGTCACTCAGCCCATCTACTTTAGAAAAGAATTCTGTACTACCATCGTCTTTGTTGATGGTATAGAGTGATGATTTTGTTGTGTAGTAAATTTTGGAGTCGTCTTGCGCAATGTCCTGCGCCAACTTATAAGGTAGGTGAGATTTCCATTCACCAATTCGAAGATTACTTTGTGCCGTGAGCGTGTTAAACACAAAAAGAAAGGCCAATGCTGTTATGCTTAAAGTTTTCATTGAAAAGGCTTGTTATCCAAGAAGGATACTGTTAAAAATAATCCATATATTTTACAAAGTGTCAATTAGTTTCTTTGCAACTTCGTAATAAAACACCACTGCTAAGTTATTATTGTTTTTGGGAAACACATTAAAATGAAATGTCAGGAGCTTCGCACTTTTCTATCTTTCCTTGTTCCGATACATGTTACTCGTGGATAGGTAATCATAAACTGGCTCTGGAACAAGGTATTGGATAGAATGACCTTCCTGTATACATTTTCTGATATAGCTGGCTGAAATCTGCATTAGCGGTGCATCAAATAGCTGTACGCTCTCATGTGTTGCTAAATCTCCAAGGTCGTAATTAGGTCGTCTATAAACGTAAACTTGATAATCTCTAAGGATCAATTCGTAGTTTTTCCATTTATGAAGTGTCCCCAGATTATCACCTCCCATAATAAGTACAAATTCATTATTGGGATGTGCTTCTCGCAAATAAGTTAAGGTATCAATGGTGTAAGATGGCTTTGGAAGATTAAACTCGATCTTAGAAGCTTCGAGTTGACTATTACCTTCAATCGCCAAGCGAACTAAATGCAGTCGGTCATAATCTCTTGCCAATGATGATTTCTCTTTTAAAGGATTCTGTGGTGAGACCACCATCCAGACCTGATCCAAATCAGTTTGTGTAGTCATATAATTAGCGATAATCATATGCCCAATATGAACGGGATTAAATGAACCAAAGAATAATCCTATTTTCATAATTCAATTTGAAATTAAATATTGAAGTTGTTTAAAAACTCCATAAACTTACTGCTCTAATCGCAATTGCTCTTGTTCTTGCTTTTCTTTTATCATCGCTTCTATCATGTCATCACTTTCAATTAGCGCTTCTTTTGGAATGTCTACCAACCACTGCCCTGCGACTTGTAACAATACAAACGTATCTTGATAAATTAAACCATTGTCATCAAAAGAATAAGCACAAGCAGCTCGATTAGTATTTTCAACACAGGTCATTCCCAATATTTTCACAGGAGCCAAAGTATCCTCTTCCAACATCTCTTCCGTCAAGGTTTCACTTACCCATTGCAACCACTCTGAAGCATTGGGAGCACTCAATACTTTGGCTGCTTCAAATTTATTTTCATCTACATATTGCTGCCACTGGCGTGCGACAGTTTCAGGTGTATTGGGTAAAACAACAGGAGGTGGTGGTGTCGGAGTCGAAGAAGTACAAGCACCTATAATCAATGCGATTACTATAAAGCAAGCTAGGGGAATTATGTTTTTTACTGCCATTTTGCTTTGTACAATTTAGATGAAGTTGTTTGTTACAAAATAGTTTGTTACAAAAAAGATGCAGGATAAATAGTTACCCTGCATCTCTTTATTCTTTGATCAAGCTTGTAGTCAATTAGTTGCTCAACATCACTGGCATTACCAACATCAAAATCTCTTCACCCTCTTCGTTCTCAGTTGGGAAAAGTACACCCGCTCGAGTTGGAGAAGACAATTCAATTTTCACCTCGTCACTTTCCAGTACGTTCAACATTTCAATTAAGAACTTTGCGTTGAAACCAATGGTTAATGGTTCGCCTTCGTAAGTACAAGTAAGCTGCTCTGTTGCTTCGTTAGAGAAGTCAAGATCCTGAGCAGATACGGTTAGGCTACTGTTGTTAATATTCAAGATAACCTGGTTGGTTGTTTTATTTGCATAAATAGCGATACGCTTCAATGAGTTTTGGAAATCAACTCTTGACATCGTCAACAAGTTTGGATTATCCACAGGAATAACTGCGTTGTAATCTGGGTAACGTGCATCGATTAATCGACAAATCATTTTCGTGTTAGCGAAGTTAAAGTAAGCATTGGCTTTATTGAAAGACAAGGTTACTTCACCACCACTTGAAAGTGCACTTTTCAAAAGGTTAAGCGCCTTTTTAGGAATAATGAATGAAGTAGATACTTCACACTTTACATCATTGAATGTATACTTCACCAACTTGTGTGCATCTGTTGCTACAAAAGTTAGTTTATTAAAATCTACTTGTAAGTAAACACCTGTCATCGCTGGGCGCAACTCATCGTTACTAGTAGCAAACAAGGTTTTACTAATCGCCTGAGATAAAGTATCGGTTGTAATCTTTACAGTATCTACATTATCGGGTTCAGGAATATTTGGGAAGTCATCTCCATTTTCACCAGCAAGGCGGTACTTACCATAAGAGGAAGTAATTTGGATACCATAATTTTCATCATTTACCGTGAAGGTAATTGGTTGCTGTGGCAATTCCTTGAGAGTGTCTAATAAGATTTTGGCAGGTACAGCCACTTTACCGTTGGAATCTGCATTTACCTCTATTTCGGTAATGATCGAAGTTTCCAGGTCAGTCGCCGCAATGGTCAATTTCTTATTCTCTATAGTGAAGAGAAAATCTTCTAGTATAGGTAGTACTGGGTTTGAGCCAATAGCACCTGATGCAATTTGTAATTGCTTTAATAAATCGGAAGAGGATACGCTAAATTTCATATTCGTTTACTTTGTTAAAAGTCAGTTTGCAAAAGTAATGCTTATGGTCGGTATTTCTAGTGTAAAATACCAACAGAATGTGGATAACTTTACCTTTAAGTTAGCTTCAAATGCCTAACTTTGTCTACTGTTATTCGTTGATTCTTGAAAAGCAAACGAATATTACGCTTTTTCAGCGTCAATTGCAATGTTCAGTATCATTTAGATCATTGACCATTATCAGCTTAGAATAAGCTAAAGCTTTCTTTTCTAAGCACTTTATCCATGAAATAATTACCAAATATGCCCAACCGTGGTGTTAGTCCTCCTATAAAAAACATTACCCAACTTAAGTTGCCAATTCCTCAGGAAATAAAATTGAGTAATGGGATTCCTGTGTTTGTAGTAAATATGGGGACTCAAGAAATTTTCAAAATCGAGGTAATATTTAACGCAGGCCGTCCTTTTGAAGATAAAAAGATGGTAGCCCGAGCGACTACGAACCTACTCAAAGAAGGGACTCGCTCTAAATCTGCGGCCGAAATCGCAGAATTGCTTGACTTCTACGGCAGCTCCTTGAGTTTGCCCGTCAATTTGGATACCTCCAATGTGGTACTTTATGGCTTGAACAAGCATTTTGATAAAATGGCAAGCCTTATCACTGAATTGCTAACCGAACCTACTTTTGCTCAAAAAGAGCTAAATAGCTATTTGGAAAACAGCAAGCAACGTTTGTTAGTGGATCTAGCGCAAGTTGACGTGATCTCTTATAGAGCCATTACTGAATATATCTACGGAAAAGAACATCCCTATGGTTACAACAGTCAACCTGAACTATATGGCGAGATAGAAAGAGCCGATTTGATCAAACATTGGGAAAAGAATTTTATTGCCAACAACTGTAAAGTTATCATCAGTGGAAAAATCAGTGATGAGATGCTTAAACAACTGGATCACTACCTTGGAAAACTTCCTGTAAAGGCTGATCCAAAGGAAAATTTTCCAAAAATCATTCAAGAAAAACCAAGACAGATCCACATCAAGCAAAAAGGAGCGGTACAAACTTCTATTCGTATTGGACGACAGCTTTTCAACAAACATCATCCAGATTTTAGAGGGCTTTTGTTCTTAAACACCGTACTAGGCGGCTACTTTGGATCTAGACTCATGACTAACATCAGAGAAGACAAAGGCTACACCTACAACATCTACTCTACTATTGATGCCTTACACCGAGATGGCTACTTTTATGTCGGAACCGAGGTCGGAACCGAGTTTGCGGAAGCTGCTATAAAAGAAATTTATAAAGAAATGAACCAGCTCTGTGAGGAGAAAATAGGTGTGGATGAGCTCAAAATGGTAAAAAATTACATGCTTGGCAATCTTTTAACTATGCTAGATGGTACCTTTAACGTGTCTGACGTCGTCAAAACAATAGTGACGGAGCAACTTGGCTTTGATAGTTTTGAAACTTTAGTAGAATCTATCCATCAAACAACTCCCGAACAATTGCAAAAATTAGCACAACAGTATCTTCGTAAAGAGGATATGTGGGAAGTAGTCGTAGGAGATTAATAGTTAGTAATTATTAGGAGCGAATAGGAAAGATCACTAAAGGGCGGAGTTCCCCGATTATTGAAAACTCTCCACTTCCCAAGCCGAAGCTTCAATGAAGAGTAAAATTACTCCTAAGTATAGGGACTACACATACATTTTTTCTCTTTACTTTCAGTTAAATTCGTTAATTTTGCAAAAATAGCTATAGGGGTAAAGAAAAATAGGTTACTTTCCCCTCCCAAAGAAATTTTGTATTGATTTGAAGACAAACACAACAAACTTACTCTTACTACACAACTAAGCGAACCGAATATTATAACAGAACTCTATCCTTAGAGGTTATTCTCGTTCAGCTCGCAAGAGAAAACAGGCAAACTATTACATGAAATTTTTCAACTTTTTTACGCAGGAAATAGCAATAGACTTAGGAACGGCAAATACATTGATCATCCAAGACGGAGAGATCATTATTGACGAACCCTCTATTGTTGCCATCAACCGCAAGACCGGTGAAACCATCGCTGTGGGTACTAAAGCTATGCAGATGCATGAGAAAACTCATGAAAATATAAAAACTGTTCGTCCCCTTAAAGATGGAGTAATTGCAGACTTCCAAGCTGCAGAGAGTCTTATCGAGGGCTTAATCAATATGACCGGAACCCGCAAAAAATTCTTCAGTCACATGAAGATGGTGATTTGCATTCCTTCCGGAATTACCGAAGTAGAAAAAAGAGCTGTCTTTGATTCAGCAGATCACGTTGATTCAAAAGAAACTTATCTGATACATGAACCAATGGCTGCCGCACTTGGTATTGGTCTCGATGTAGAAGAACCTATCGGAAACATGATCATTGATATAGGAGGTGGTACAACTGAGATTGCTGTCATTGCACTCTCTGGTATTGTTTGTGACCAATCGATCCGAACAGCTGGTGACGAATTCACTGCTGATATCATGAACTATATGAAGCGCCAACACAACATATTAATCGGTGAGCGTACAGCTGAACAGATTAAAATCAATGTTGGTTCTGCTTTACAGGAACTAGAAAACCCACCAGACGATTATGCTGTGAATGGCCGTGACCTTATGTCTGGTATTCCAAAGCAAATTACAATTACCTATCAAGAGATTGCACATTCGTTGGACAAGTCCATTTCGAAAGTTGAAGACGCGATCTTAAAAGCATTGGAAACTACTCCACCAGAACTTGCGTCTGATATTTACAAGACGGGATTGTATCTTACTGGAGGTGGTGCTTTGCTACGCGGTCTTGATAAACGAATTGCTCACAAAACAAAATTACCTGTTCACATTGCAGACGAGCCGCTACGTGCTGTTGTAAAAGGAACAGGAATTGCGTTAAAAAACTCTCATAGGTTTTCATTTCTAATTGACAGGAAGAGTGTTTAATCATGCGCAACCTTATTTTTCTGCTTGTAAAATACGGTGGTGTCATCTTTTTTATCATTCTTGAAATCGTTTGTTTTTCACTTATCGTAAAAAACAATCAGAAACAAAAAGAAATTTACGATAGTACACACCAACGATTTACAGGCTCTTTTTACAATAACTGGGATAAGATGACCCACTGGTGGGGCATGTCTTCCGTTGCAGATAGTCTCGCAACTGAAAACTCCCGTCTGCGCGCTGAACTAAAAAACGCTCAGTTCTTAAGTACCATTCTCAAAGACTCTGCTTACAACGAAGCTTCTAGACAACGTTACACTTTTATACAATCTCGTATTGTCAGTAACTCTGTCAAAAAAAATAACAACAACCTTAGAATTAATCGAGGTACCAATCACGGTATTGCTCCACATATGGGCGTCATTGCCGCTGGCGGACAGGGGGGAATTGTAGGTATCACTACCGCCTCTTCTCCTTCGCATACTCGAGTCATGTCAATCCTCAATCGTAATTCAAGAATCAGTGTAGAAATTGCATCCAACAAGGAATTCGGCTCACTGGTCTGGAGAGGTAATGATTATGATAAAATGCGATTGGAAGACATCCCGAAAGATGTGGTATTCGCTGTTGGAGATACCGTTCAAACCAGTGGTTTCTCCTCGATGTTTCCGCAAGGCATCGTAGTGGGTACCATCGATACATCTTGGGTAGAATCGGGAAGTAACGTTCACACCATAGATATAAATTTGATCAACGATTTACGCAAGATCAGATACGTTTATGTTGTCAATGACTTATTAAAAGAAGATATAGAGATTATAGAAGAAGACTTGGATAATGAATAGTATAGTTACCACCAACATAGTTCGCTTTATTGTATTTGTATTATTACAAGTACTCGTGTTCAAAGGCATTTCCTTTGGGGGCGAATGGTCTGGCTATTTCAATCTAATTGTATATCCAATTTTTATTATCCTTCTGCCTTTAAGGTTACCTCATTTTCTAATTGTCATACTTGGTTTTGT